>CALDNV010000283.1:0-6504 GCA_937914605.1 uncultured Neisseria sp. | reverse complement strand
TTAACTTTAAACCAGTACGGCGTTGCCTCGCCTTGCCGTACTATCTGTACTGTCTATGGCTTCGTCGCCTTGTCCTGATTTAAATTTAATCCACTATATTTTCAGGCAGCATTGTATGCTTGTGACAGGCTTGAATTTCGGTTATAATCCGACGCTTTCAACCTTGCCTTTTGCTTTCGCATGGCAAAAGGCTGTATTTAATCATCCATAAGGAGATAACATGCGTCATTATGAGATCGTGTTTATCGTTCATCCTGATCAAAGCGAGCAAGTGCCTGCTATGGTTGAACGTTACAAAACCATGATTGCCGAAGCCGGCGGCAAAATCCACCGCTTGGAAGACTGGGGCCGCCGTCAACTGGCTTACCCGATTAACAAAATCCACAAAGCACACTATGTTTTGATGAACATCGAAACTACTCCTGAAGTAGTTGAAGAGCTGGAAACCGCTTTCCGCTTTAACGATGCCGTACTGCGCCATCTGACCATCAAAACAAAACATGCTGTAACCGAAGCCTCTCCTATGCTGGGCGGCGAAAAAGCAAAAAACTTGCTGAACGGTGCGGCTGAAGAAGTTGCAGCAGCCGAATAAGATTGGATAATCTTACAAAGCTTACCGCCCTGATTTACAAGGTTGAATCCTTGAGATACACACCGGCAGGAATCCCTGTTTTGGATATTATGTTAAAGCATGAATCTTGGCAGAAAGAAAACGGGCAAAAATGCCTGGTCAGTTTTGAAATTCCCGCGCGTATTTTAGGTAAGCAGGCTGAAGAATGGCAGTATCGGCAAGATACGATGGTTGAAGCAGAAGGCTTTCTCGCACAGCGAAGCAAACGCTTCCCAAGGCTGGTACTCCGCATACAGAACATTAAAGAATATAAAGGTTAAACGACAATGGCTCGTCAATCATTCAAACGTAGAAAATTCTGCCGCTTTACGGCTGAAAAAATCCAAGAAGTCGATTACAAACAAGTTGATCTGCTGAAAGACTTCATTTCTGAAAACGGCAAAATCATCCCTGCCCGCATCACCGGCACCAAAGCGCATTACCAACGCCAATTGGCTACTGCAGTCAAACGCGCACGCTTCCTGGCTCTGCTGCCTTACACCGATCAACACAAATAATTTTGGAGTTTAAATCATGCAAATTATTCTGTTAGAGAAAATCGGCGGTTTGGGCAACCTGGGCGACATCGTTACCGTGAAAAACGGTTATGCCCGCAACTTCCTGATTCCTGCCGGCAAAGCCAAACGCGCTACTGAAGCCAACATGAAAGAATTCGAAGCACGCCGTGCCGAATTGGAAGCCAAACAAGCCGAAATCTTGGCCGATGCTAAAGCACGTCAAGAAAAACTGGACGGTCAAACCATCACTATCGCTCAAAAAGCCGGTGTGGACGGTCGTCTGTTCGGTTCCGTTACCAATGCCGACATCGCTGCTGCGATTGTTGCTTCAGGCGTTGAAGCTGCAAAATCCAACGTCCGCCTGCCTAACGGCCCTCTGAAAGCCGTAGGCGAGTACGAAGTTGAAGTGGCTCTGCACACTGACGCTGTTGCTGCGATTACCGTTGCTGTTGTTGCGGCTGCCGAGTAATAGACAGTCTTAAAAGGTCGTCTGAAAGGAAAGGGAATGTATATTCCTACCGTCTTTCAGACGACCTTTTTGCATAATTAAGACTGCTTCCTTAGTGACTATAAATCCAGATATGAAAAAACTTATTCCTTCTCTTGCGATATCAACTGCGTTGCTGCTTGTTGCTTGCAATACAACCAAAACAAACGTTGAGTCTGCTAAAACGGTTGAACCGATTAATCAAAGCAAAAACCAGCGTCCTGCTTTTGATTCTGCTGCGGAATCGGTTGCCAGCAGCGGCTTTAATGCCAATACCAATGTCCGCCAGTTTATCCGTTATGAGGCAGCGAAAAAGCAGTTTACAGAAGCTGAGCTGCAAAACTTTTTTAATGGCGTGGTTTACAAGGGCAATATCATCAATATCATGTACCGCCCGTCAACTTCCCGCCCTTGGTATGAATTCCGCACGGGCAACTCCGGCGCGACGAAATTTAACGGCGGCAAACAGTTTTACGCTGCCAACCGTGCCGTTATCGATGATGTGGCACGCAAATACGGCGTACCTGCCGAGCTGATTGTGGCGATTATCGGCATTGAAACCAACTACGGTAAAAATACAGGCAGCTTCCGCGTTGCCGATGCTTTGAGTACCTTGGGTTTTGATTATCCGCGCCGCGCCGAGTTTTTCCAAAACGAGCTGATTGAGCTTTTGCTGATGGCGAAAGAAGAAAAAGAGAACGTTTTTGACTTCAAAGGCAGCTATGCGGGCGCAATGGGTATGCCGCAATTCATGCCTTCAAGCTATCGCAAATGGGCGGTCGATTATGATGGCGACGGACACCGCGATATTTGGAACAATATCGGCGACGTTGCCGCTTCTGTTGCCAATTATATGAAGCAGCACGGTTGGAAAACAGGCGGCAAAATGATTGTTCCCGTCAATCTGACAATTACGCCCGATTTAAAAGCCATCATTGATGAAAAAACTGCATTGAACCGTACCGTTGCCGATTTTAAAGCGATGGGCTTGGTTCCGCAAAAAGCGGTTGCCGACAATGAGAAAGCCGTTTTATTCAGCTTGGAAACCAGTCCGGGCGTATTTGAATATTATCTCGGTCTGAATAATTTCTATACGGTTTGGCAGTATAACAACAGCCGAATGTATGTTACCGCCGTGCGCGACATTGCGAATGCAATCAACAACAACGGTTTGTAATGTTTAAAAACCACCTTCTCCAAGGTGGTTTTTTATTTGAGGGCCTGAAACAAATCCACTCTAAATTCAAGCAATCAAACGGATTTTCATGCCGTAACGCTTTTTGCCATGTCCGGAAACAAACTGTCCGCCGCGCGCAGGCGATAAAAAGGCGTTGCCTTCGGCGGTAGGCTCGGCGCAGGTGTATTGTCCGTTGCGGTCGCTCCAAAGCGCGTAAACGGGCAGGTTTTGCGTTCGGATGTCGAGTTTTAATCCGTCAAACGCAACATGTGTATCCGATGGTGAAGCGACAAATTCCGTGTGTGCGATATAGTCGGCGTCGTAGGGCGCGCCGTTGAAATCGAATTGGGTGCCGACGGCGGGGAAATAGGGATGGAAACCGGGCGAAGTGCGCACGGGTGCGTCGCCGTAATTGCAGACGGTCAGCGTGGCGACTGCTTCGTTTTCGTTTGGCAGGCTGTAATCCAGCAGCCATTCGACGTTTTCGTAGCCTTTTGCCGTACTGATCAATCTCAAGCCGACATCCGATTCGTTTTGATAACGGATTTGCCAAGTAGAGGTTCTGCCGAAACCGTGTTGCGCCAAATGGTTTTTACTGTCCGGCCCGAACTGCGGCAGGCAGACGTGCATCCCGCCGCGTAATTTTGTGTCAGTGCCGACTTGGACGCTGGTTTTTGGGAATAACACTTCCCGACCGTGTAAAACCAAATTGTCCACATATGCACCCAGGGTGTTTATCTGCATGGATGCGGAATGATTGCGTAAGATGATTTCAGACATAGTGATTTGTTCTTCAAGATATTCTAGATTTTGTAATATTCTAACGATTATACACGCGCCTTTCCCGATATGCAGACAGAAAATCCTTAATAAAAATCAAAAAAATGCTAAAATACCCGTCATCTTCCAAGGTCGTCTGAAAGGCGTTCAACCACTTTTCAGACGACCTTCCGATTTATTTCCAGCAGAGAAAACCTTATGGCTTATCAAGTTCTTGCCCGTAAATGGCGTCCGAAAACCTTTGCCGATTTAGTCGGTCAGGAACACGTCGTCAAAGCCTTGCGCAACGCGCTGGACGAAGGCCGCCTGCACCATGCCTACCTGCTGACCGGTACGCGCGGGGTGGGGAAAACCACCATCGCCCGTATTCTGGCGAAAAGCCTGAACTGCGAAAACGCGCAACACGGCGAACCTTGCGGCGTGTGCCAAAGCTGTACGCAAATCGACACCGGACGCTACGTTGACCTGCTGGAAATCGACGCCGCTTCCAATACCGGCATCGACAACATCCGCGAAGTATTGGAAAACGCCCAATACGCGCCGACCGCCGGCAAATACAAAGTCTATATCATCGACGAAGTGCATATGCTCTCCAAAAGCGCGTTCAACGCGATGCTGAAAACGCTGGAAGAGCCGCCCGAACACGTCAAATTCATCCTTGCGACCACCGATCCGCACAAAGTCCCCATTACCGTTTTGAGCCGCTGCCTGCAATTTGTCTTGCGCAACATGACTTCGCAACAGGTTGCCGACCACCTTGCCCATGTTTTAAACAACGAAAACATCGCCTACGAACCAGCCGCCCTGCAACTCTTGGGCCGTGCCGCCGCAGGCTCGATGCGTGATGCCTTAAGCCTGCTCGACCAAGCCATCGCCATGGGTTCGGGCAGCGTTGCCGAACAAGACGTCCGCCAAATGATTGGCGCGGTGGACAAGCAATATCTGTACGAACTGCTGGCGGGTATCGTCAATCAAGACGGCGAAGCCCTGCTGGCGAAAGCGCAGGAAATGGCGGCGCGCGCCATCGGCTTTGACAGCGCGTTGAGCGAACTTGCCATGCTGTTGCAACGCCTCGCCTTGATACAGGCGGTTCCTTCCGCTTTGGCACACGACGACCCTGAGCGCGAAACCCTGCTGCAACTGAGCCAGGCACTCAGCGGCGAACAAATCCAGCTTTATTATCAATGCACTATCCACGGCAAACAGGATTTGAGCCTTGCGCCCGACGAATACGCCGGCTTCGTCATGACCCTGCTGCGTATGCTTGCGTTTGCCCCGTTGGCAGCGGATGCGCACGACGTTGGCGGACATATCGAAAATACCGAGCTGCATTCTGCCGAAACGGGTGTCCATACCGCAAAAAAGCCTTTGCAACTTCCCCAGTCTGAAGCCGCCAAACCACCCGTTCGGACGACCTCCACGCCTGCAACGTCGTCTGAAAACAAGGTTGCCGAACCGATTTCAACTCAAGGAAACAACGACGTTCCACCTTGGGAAGACGCGCCGAGCGATGTGGAAACCGTATCGGACACGCCTGCGCAAACGGCGGATGCGAGCGTTCAGACGACCTCTGACGCAGCAGAGACAAACACTCCGTCCGCAAACGAAGCAGAAACGCCGCTTCAGACGACCCCTCAAGCCGAAACGTCGTCTGAAAATCAAGTTTCCGATAACGGGGCAGCAAACAACGAAACCGAGGTTTCCTTGACTGAGACGTCGTCTGAAAACCCCATTCAGACGACCCCGATTGAAGAAGCCGTGGATGCAGAATCGTTTGCGCATGAAGCTTCCGCAGAGCCTTTCTACGATTACGGTTCGCCCGAGCATGACTACCCCGTAGCGGATAGCGCGGAAATGCCCCCGCCGCCGGATTGGGAACACGCCGTCCCTGCCGATACGGCAGAAGCAGAATCGGAAGCCGAAGAAGACAGCGACGACGAAGAAGACACGCAGTTCGCCCCGCTGCCCGAGTTTTCTACTGAAAACTGGGCGGCAATCGTCCGACACTTTGCCCGCAAGCTTGGCGCCGCGCAAATGCTGGCGCAACACGCCGCATGGACGCACTACGACGCAGGCAGCCATCTGATGATGCTGTCGCTGACCGACGAAGCCCGCGCGACTGCCAACAAAGAGCGGCTCGACAAAATCAAAAACACGCTTGCCGAAGCCTACGGCCTGCCGTTGAAATTGCAAACCGAACCGTGGCGCGACAACGCCGGCTGGGAAACCCCGACTATGCGCCGCCAACGCCTCCAGCTTGAAGGCAGGCAGCAGGCACAGGATTTGCTCGAAGCCGACGAAACCGCGCGTCAGGTTTTAAAAGTTTTCGAAGCCCAATGGCAGCCCGATTCTTTGGAACTGGCGGAGCAGGCGGAATAACGGCAATCGAGAATTTCCGTTTCCCTTCGGATACATAAACATTCAGGTCGTCTGAAAACCGTCAACCCGCTTTCAGACGACCCTTCACACCAAACGGTATGACCCCATAACCTTAACGATTCAACCACAGGAGTTTTAAATATGTTCGGAAAAGCCGGATTAGGCGGCCTGATGAAACAGGCGCAGCAAATGCAGGAAAACATGAAAAAAGCGCAAGCGAAACTTGCCGAGACCGAAGTAGAAGGCGAAGCAGGCAACGGCTTGGTTAAGGTTGTGATGACCTGCGCCCACGTCGTGCGCAAACTCGAAATCAGCCCCGACCTGATTCAAGAAGCCGCAGACGACAAAGAAATGCTCGAAGATTTGGTGCTCGCCGCCATCAACGCCGCATCTGAAAAAGCCGAAGAAACCACCAACAAAACCATGGGCGCATTCACCCAAGGCCTGCCCGCAGGCATGGGCGACTTCTTCCGCTAAACCCGCGCCGCAAAGCAAATATATAGTGGATTAAATTTAAATCAGGACAAGGCGACGAAGCCACAGACAGTACAGA
>CALDNV010000282.1:0-6524 GCA_937914605.1 uncultured Neisseria sp. | reverse complement strand
TAGTACGGCAAGGCGAGGCAACGCCGTACTGGTTTAAAGTTAATCCACTATAGAATCCCTCCGTTCTTTCTCGAACACAGCCTTTACCGGCATCATTTTGCCGCCCGTTTGGCGCGTATCCGGCGTATATTTTGGGGATTTGGTACAGGGGTCGTCTGAAAATGTAAAGACAGCGTCCCTGCAATGCAAAAAAGCGCAAAAGCATAGGAAAACAAGCTATCAAAAAACTCAAAATGCGTGTTAAGATTAGCCATCACTATCCGCCGCACCCGTTTATTTCGGGTTTGCGCAGCGCATACAATCACGAAAAGGAAATCCCATGAGTCGCGTATTACTCGTAGATGACGACGCTTTGCTGACTGAATTGCTCACCGAATACCTTACCGCCGAAGGATTAAACGTCCACAGCGTTCCGGACGGCGAAGCCGGTGTACACGAAATCCTGACCGGCCAGTACGATGTCGTCGTATTAGACTCCATGATGCCGAAAATGAACGGCTTGGACGTATTGAAAAACGTCCGCTCCCAAAGCACCGTTCCCATCATCATGCTGACCGCCAAAGGCGACGACATCGACCGCATCATCGGATTGGAAATGGGTGCGGACGACTATGTTCCGAAACCTTGCACCCCGCGCGAACTGTTGGCACGCATCAACGCCATCCTGCGCCGTGCGCAACAAAGCGGCGAGCCGAACAACGCGCCAAACAGCATTTCCGTCAGCGACGTCGTCCTCTACCCCGCCAAACGTCAGGCGACCATCAAAGACACTCCGCTTGAGCTGACCAGCACCGAGTTCAACCTGCTCGAAGTCCTGATGCGCCATGCCGGACAAGTTGTCAGCAAAGAAACTTTGTCCATCGAAGCGCTTGACCGCAAACTGGCAAAATTCGACCGCAGCATCGACGTCCACATCTCCAGCATCCGCCACAAACTGGGCGATGCCTCGCTGATTCAGACCGTACGGGGCTTGGGCTACCTGTTTGTTAAAAACTAAAGATAAAACAGATCAATGAAACTGTTTCAACGCATCTTCGCCACATTTTGCGCAGTCATCGTCTGCGCAATCTTTGTGGCGAGTTTTTCTTTTTGGCTGGTGCAAAATACCCTCGCCGAAAACCAATTCAACCAACGCCGCACCATCGAAACCACTTTGATGAACAGCATCCTCTCCGCCTTTAGGGCGCGCGGAGACAGCGGTGCGCGCGAAATATTGGCGGAATGGGAAGACAGCCCCGTTTCCAATTCCGTTTACGTCATTTTGGGCGACGAGAAAAAAGACATTCTCGACCGCAACATCGACAACCACACCATCGAACGCGCCCGCGTGTTTGCCATCAATAATCCCAATTCCGATTTGGCGCACATCGAATACGACCGTTTCGGCGAAGAATACCTCTTCTTTATCAAAGGTTGGGACAGCCATCAGGCGCAACGCCTGCCCAGCCCGCTCTTTATCCCGGGCCTGCCGCTCGCCCCGATTTGGCATGAATTCATCATCCTGTCCTTCATCATCGTCGTCGGTCTGCTGATGGCGTATATCCTCGCCAGCAACATTACCAAGCCCATCAAAATCTTAGGCAGCGGCATGGACAGGGTGGCAAACGGCGAACTTGAAACCCGTATTTCGCAGCAAGTGGACGACCGCGACGACGAATTGTCCCACCTTGCCATCCAGTTCGACAAAATGGCGGAAAAACTGGAAAAACTCGTTGCCAAAGAACGCCACCTGCTTCACCACGTATCCCACGAAATGCGCTCCCCCTTGGCGCGTATGCAGGCGATTGTCGGACTGATTCAGGCGCAACCGCAAAAGCAGGAACAATACCTGAAAAGACTGGAAGGCGAATTGACCCGCATGGATACCTTGGTCGGCGAGTTGCTGACGCTTTCCCGTTTGGAAACATCCAACATCCCGCTGGAAAAAGAAAGCCTGAAACTCGTCCCTTTCCTGAAAAACATCGTGGAAGACAACCAAAGCATCGCCCAACAGAACAAACAAACCGTTACCCTTTCGGTCGAACCCAGAATCCCCGAAAATGCCACGGTCTGCGCCAACGAAGGCTATTTGTACCGCGCGTTTGACAACGTTATCCGCAACGCCATCAATTACAGCCCCGAAGGCAGCACCATCCGCGTCAATATCGGACAAGACAGCAAGCATTGGATTGTGGACGTTACCGACAACGGTCCCGGCGTGGACGAAATGCAACTGCCGCACATTTTCACCGCCTTTTACCGTGCCGACTCCAGCGCCAGCAAACCCGGTACCGGCTTAGGCCTTGCCCTGACCCAGCACATCATGGAGCAGCACAACGGCAAAATCATGGCTGAAAACATCAAGCCGAATGGTTTGAAAATGCACTTTATCCTGCCCAAAAAGAAAGTGAACGGCAAAACGGAAAAGCCGCATCCTAAAAACTCTTGACCATGAATGTTGCCCATCGGGGTTTGTAAACAAATTGCCACACCCCAAGCCTACAAAAGGTCGTCTGAAAAGAACAAACCCTTACGTTCCCGCCTTTCAGACGACCTTTTATGCCATTTGTCATATATAATGCAAGTGAATAATTAAATCATTTAAAGTTCGCATGTTCCGCCATAAAGAGCAACGAAACAGACTATCCATTGATAACAAAACCAACAACGAACGCCCAATCCCGTTCACTCATCACACACCCCTTCCAACCCAAACCGCCCGAAAGGTCGTCTGAAACGCAGCGTCCACACACCGAAAAGGAGGCACCATGTCCGCCCAATCCATGTCCGGCTACTTCTTCATGCCCAACCACATCATTCTCGTGGGCGCGAGCGAACGCCCATACAGCTTGGGCGAACGCATCCTGAGCAACCTCCTGAGCGCACCGTTTCAAGGTCAAATTACACCCGTCAACCTCCGCCACCGCACGGTTGCCGGACTCACCTCCTACACCAACCTCAACAAAATCCCCGGCAGCGCCGACCTCGTCATCGCCGTAACGCCGCCCGACAGCTACGACGCCCTGTTCAAATCCTGCCGCAAAAAACAGTTCGGCCACATCATCCTCATCCAAGACTGGGAAAGCCTGTCCGACGACGAATGGCACACCGCCGAAGCCGCCATCAAAAAACACCACGGCGACGAACTCAACATCAGCGTGTGCAGCCCCGCCGGCGTGCAGCTTCCATCGCAAAGCCTCAACATCAGCTCCCAACCCGACCATCCGGCAGGCTACACCGCCCTTTTGACCGGACACGCCTCCGTCAGCAGCGAAATCAACCTCATGCTGCAAAAAATGGGACAGGGCATTTCACGCCACATCAGCCTCAACTATCCGCTCAGCCCCACCACCTCTGCCGACTGGCTCAACCGTTTCGGCCACAACCGCCATACCAAAGTTGCCGTCATCGAACACAACCTAGCCGAAAACCAGCGCAACCTGTTCAGCGCCATCCGCCATTTCACCCGCCACACCCCGCTCATCCTCCACGTTACCCACCGTTCGGACGACACCGAAAAAGCCGTGCTACGCTGCCTTGCGCGCCATTGCAACTTCCTTGCCACATTCAGCAGCAGCGAACTCGAAGCCGCCCTGCACGCACGTTTATCCGACCTCCCCCCTCTGAACAGTATCGACATCCTGTCCGACACCCCTGCCGAGTGGCTGGAAACCTGTGCGCCCCCAAACCTAAAACTCCAATTCCCCACCAAGCAGCCGCACATCCGCCAAGGCTACATCGGCAGCACACCCACGCCCGCCCATTACCACAGCATCGTCAGCCAACACCTTCAAAATACCCATACCGAAGCCCTGCTCGCCATCGTTGCCCCGACCGACAGTCCTGACGAAAAAAATCTGACCCGCACCCTGAGCATGCTGGCGAAACACACTGCCAAACCCTTGCTTGTCAGCAGCCGCTTTTCAGACGACCTCCTGCATTTCGACCGTCCCGAACAAGCCCTGCAAGCCGTATCGTTCCGCAACATTGCCGACCAACTGCAAAAAGAGCAGTTACGCATCGCCACGCCTAAAAAAGGTCGTCTGAAAACCCCACAAGCAAGAAACATCACCAAAGCCTTCGCTTCAAAAGACCTGCCCCTGCTTGCCGAAGCCCTGTGCCTGCCTGCCTATCGGCACACCACGCATAACGCGGTGCAATTCCGTTTTCAACGCCATACCGCCTATGGCAACATCCTGACCGTATGCCATCAAGGCAGAACCACCGCCGCGCTCCCGCCGTTCTCTACGCTGGACAGCGAACACATCGCCCGTTTCGCCCAACTCGACAATACTCACACCCTCAACCAGCTCCTGCACACCCTAAACACACTCAGCCAACGGCAGCAATACATCGGCGAAATCCTGCTCAACCTCAACGGCGACCAATACAGCAGTGACTTTGTATTGCAGGCTGACGAACGTCCTTCCCCCAAAAATAAACCAACCAATATAGCCACCCTCAAGTTCGAACAAGCCGCCGCCAAAGTACAAACCGCAGCGGAATACCTGCGCAGCAAAAATCCGACTGCCGCCGAGTTCCTCCGCAACACCGGCGAAGCCGCCGCCGAACTTTTGGGCGCAAAAACCGAAAGCGAAGCCCTCATCCAAAACGTGCTCGCCCCCTACCCGACCGAGCATCCTGCCACGCTTACCCTCAAAAACGGCGAAACCGTAACCATCCACCCGTTCACTCCCGAAGACGCGGAAGCCAAACAGCAATTCGTCCGCAGCCTGTCTCTGCAAGCGCGCTACACCCGCTTTATGACCCATACCAACGAATTGCCCATCCCCACCCTCGCACGCTTCAGCAAACTCGACTACCACAGCGAAGCCGCATGGACGGCGCGCAATTCAGACGACCTCATCGTCGCCATCAGCCGCTTCAGCCGTATCAACCGCAACGAATGCGAATTCGGCATCACACTTGCCGAAAACGTGCGCGGCAAAGGGTTGGCAGCAGAAATGATGAAGCTGATTATCCAATCGGCAACACAACAAGGCTACCGCGTCATGAGTGCCCAAATACTCAAATCCAACACCCCTATGCTTAAACTTGCTGAAAAATCAGGCTTTACCATCACCCCTTCAGAAGAAGACAACACTTTGTGCCAAGCACGCCTCAGCCTGACCACTCCGCAAAACAGCAACAAAAACAAATAAAAACTTGCATGAACAACGCAAAATATCCTAAAATTAGCGGTTTCTTATCTATCCGATTTTCTCAAAAGGACTCAAAATGGTAGTTATCCGTTTGGCTCGCGGTGGTTCTAAACACCGTCCCTTCTTCCACGTAGTCGTTGCCGACTCCCACAACCGCCGCGACGGCCGCTTCATCGAGCGCGTTGGCTTCTACAACCCTGTCGCCAATGAAAAACAAGAGCGCGTACGCCTCCAAGCCGACCGCCTGAACCACTGGATCGCCCAAGGCGCACAAGTCAGCGACGCAGTTGCAAAACTGATCAAAGAACAAAAAGCTGCTGCTTAATCACCGGCTAATCTTGCTATGACCGACACTCGACAACGGGTAGCCATGGGCTACATCAAAGGCGTATTCGGCATCAAAGGCTGGCTCAAAATAGCCGCCAATACAGAATACGCCGACAGCCTCCTGGACTACCCTGAGTGGCAGTTAAGCAAAGACGGTAAAACCCTGAACGTGACACTCGAAGCCGGCAAAATCGTCAGCGGAGAGCTTCAGGTCAAATTCGAGGGCATAGATGATCGCGATCAAGCTTTTGCCCTGCGCGGCTATACCATCGAAATCCCCCGAGAAGAATTCGCCCCTACCGAGGAAGACGAATATTATTGGGCAGATTTAGTCGGCATGACCGTTGTCAACAAAGACAATATCGTGCTCGGCAAAGTCACAAACCTGATGGAAACCGGCGCCAACGATGTTTTGATGATTAATGGCGAACATGGCCAAATCCTGATCCCGTTCGTATCCAACTACATCGAGGCCGTCGATACCGAAGGCAAAACCATTACCGCCGACTGGGGCTTAGACTACTGATGTTGATACAAGCCATCACCATCTTCCCCGAAATGTTCGACAGCATTACCGAATACGGCGTAACCGGTCGCGCAAAAAAACAAAACCTTTGGCAATTCCAAGCCATCAATCCCCGCAAATTCGCCGACAACAAACTCGGTTATATTGACGACCGCCCCTTTGGCGGAGGTCCCGGAATGATTATGATGGCGCCGCCGCTGCAAGCAGCGATAGAAGAAGCCAAACAAACATCTTCAGCGCCTGCAAAAGTCATCTACCTTAGTCCGCAAGGTCAACCGCTGACCCACAAAAAAGCCGTAGAGCTTGCAAAATCCCCGCATCTCATACTGCTTTGCGGACGATACGAAGGAATTGACGAACGCCTGCTGCAAAGCAGCGTAGATGAAGAAATCAGCATAGGTGACTTTGTCGTTTCCGGCGGAGAGCTACCCGCCATGATGCTGATGGATGCCGTACTCAGACTGATACCCGGCGTATTGGGTGATATACAGTCAGCCGAACAGGATTCGTTTTCAGACGACCTATTAGAC
>CALDNV010000281.1:0-5262 GCA_937914605.1 uncultured Neisseria sp. | reverse complement strand
ACAGTCTCGGGACAAACCTTATCTGCTCCCTCAACAAACCAAAATGCCTGCCTCTTTTCGGGCAGGCATTTTTATGCGGTCATGGTGTGCGGCTCAATATTTGACTGTCCAGCCTATCTCGCCGCCTGCGCGCATCGGGACGAGTTCGCCGTCGCCGTAGGGAACGCTTGCGGGGACGGTTTGGCTTTGTTTGACGAGGGTGATCGTGTCGGTGTTTTCGGGAATGCCGTAGAACCTTGCGCCGTTTTTCGAAGCGAAGGCTTCGAGTTTGTCCAATGCGCCTGCTTTTTCAAACACTTCGGCGTAAAGCTCGATGGCGGTCATGGCGCTGAACATACCGGCGCAGCCGCAGGCGTTTTCTTTGGCGGATTTGGCGTGCGGCGCGGAGTCTGTGCCGAGGAAGAATTTATGCGCCTTCTCGCCGGTAACGGCGGCGACCAATGCCTGACGGTGTGTTTCGCGCTTGAGTACGGGCAGGCAGAAATGATGGGGGCGCACGCCGCCGACCAAGAGGTCGTTGCGGTTGAGCAGGAGGTGTTGCGGGGTAACGGAGGCGGCAACGTTGTCGCCTGCTTCCAAAACCAGGCGGGCGGCTTCGGCGGTGGTGATGTGTTCGAACACGACTTTGAGATTCGGCACTTGCGCCAAAACGGGTTTCATCACGCGCTCGATAAAGACGGCTTCGCGGTCGAAAATGTCGATTTCGGGGTCGGTTACTTCGCCGTGAACGAGGAACAGGATGCCCTGTTTTGCCATTTCTTCCAAAACGGGGATGAGTTTGAACAAGTCGGTTACGCCGGAATCGGAATTGGTGGTCGCGCCTGCGGGGTAGAGTTTGAAGGCGACGATGCCGGCGGCTTTGGCTTCGCGCACCAGCTCGGGCGTGGCTTGGTCGGTGAGGTAAAGCGTCATCAACGGCTCAAACGCGCTGCCTTCGGGCAATGCCGCCATGATGCGCGCTTTGTAGGCAAGCGCGTCGGCTACGCTGACGACGGGCGGCTTGAGGTTGGGCATGATGACGGCGCGCCCCATCTGGCGGGCGGTATAGGGGGCAACGGCTTTGAGCGCGTCGCCGTCGCGCAGGTGCAGGTGCATATCGTCGGGGCGGGTGATGGTCAGGGTTTGCATGGGTGTTCCTTTTTAGATTTTTGGGTTTCAGACGACCCCTTGATGTTCCCTAGGGGCTGTCAACATTTCATTTTCCCAGTGGATTTTTGTTCACAAAGCGGAAGATGCCGATTTGGAGATAAAAAGACACGGAAACTATTGAATGGCGACAGTCGCTAAGCTCGTCTGAAAAAACTATTGCACAAGAACAGGCTTGCCGTTGTAGGACTGATGCGTCAGGTAAAACACCGCCTGCACGGGCAACTGGTCGGACGGGGTGGTTTTGACGGTCAGCAGGGTTTCTTCCGGGCTGCCCGACGCGCGCCACGCATAGGAAAGCTGACGGATCGGAACCGGCGATTCGGAGGCTTGATCGGTGCGCAATTCGTTGTTCAAGCCCTTCGGCGGGTTTTCCACCAACACCATAAACTGCTTGCGTATCAAGTTTTCGTCCGCCCGCGCCGTCTTCACGCTGCAACTGTCGCCGGTCAGGCTCAAATAATAATCCGCGCCGTCCTGCGTTTTCTTCCAAACGGCAAGCGCATCCGGCTCGATGAAACCTGCGGGCAGCCTGCCGATTTCTTCCGCGTTCAAAGCCGTCAGTTTTTCATTATCGGCAAAAGAGCGCACTTTATCGGCAGCCCCGTCAAAAGCGACGCAGCCTTGACGGAACAATTCCGCCGCTGCGTTCGCACGATCCGCCATCTGCTCGGGCGGCACTTCCTCCCTGCCGCACGCCGCCAATAAAGCGGAGAAAACGGCAAGCGTCAAAAGCTTTGAAATCGGACGTTTCGCCATTTTCAGACGACCTTTCATATAGATTTACAGTGGGGTAGGCAGGGAACAGCGTTCAGGGATAATAATCGTGCATTCTTTAAATTTTTCAGAACGACATTTTTCCAAAGCTAATTTTTCTGATTTTCCTTCCGTAGCAAAATAACCTTTCATAATAGCACGTCGCCCATTTTTTTTACCTGTAGCTAACGCCTGACAGCCGTTCCTAATCCATGAATAAACTTCACAAGATTTAGTAGGATCCCTTTCTTCACATTTTTGGAGGGCGACACGCTTAGCCTCTTCCAACGAATCCTCATTTACGGAATCTGTAACAAACCCCGATTTTTTACTATATACTAATGCTCCATACTTTGATGGCAAGTTGACGATAACTACATTCGTATTGTTATAGGAACTGCCATTATTGTTATAAGAATTACCGACATTCACTGATGGGTGATATCTATTATAAAGATCTTGCTGGTTATAACCGTAACTACGCAATTCCGGCGCATTCTGCAACGCTCCGCGGGTTGGGTCGTATGCAAAAGAAAGTTCGGAATATCCCAGCAAAACCGAAAAGAGTAGAAAAAGTTGCTTTTCCATCATTTTCCTTTATCTAAATAATGATTCACTTGTAAGGCTTAATAAAATCAAACTACAAGCTTCACAAGAAAGTGTTCAAAAGCCTTGAAATCGGACGTTTCGCCATTTTCAGACGACCTCTATTTGTGTTTCACAACCAGCGTGAACACGCCGTCTTCTTCGCGCGATTCGAGCAAGACATGTCCGGTCTGGCGGCAGAACGCCTCAAAATCGCCGGGCGCGCCGCCGTCGGTCGCCAACACGGTCAGGACTTCGCCCGCCTGCATTTGCGCCAACGCTTTTTTGGTTTTCAAAATCGGCAAAGGGCATCTGAGTCCCTTCAAGTCTAAGGTGTGTGCGTTCATATTTTTGGATGTTCCGTTAACAGGATTAACATGAATTATACCGTACTTACTTGCACCCCACCCCGCCGAACCCATAAAATAAAGCCGTTTTTCACTTTGGAGCACACCATGCGCCGTCTCGCCTTCCTGACCCTCTGTCTTGCCGCCACGGCAGTCAACGCCGCCGGATTCAGCGAAAAAGATACCCCCTTCAACACACGCTACAAAGAAAGCCCGGAAGAAGCCGCAGCCCGCGAGTTCGCCGAACAAAAAACCGCGCTCCCGCCCCTGCCCGACACCCAATCCGGCGACTGGTTCGACCTCTACGTCAGCGAAGACTACGGCAAACAGCCCAAAATCCTCCTCAGCAGCCTGCAAATCATGCCCTCTCCCGACGGCAGCATCCGCTACATCCTCAACGTGCGTTCCGACAAAGGCCATGACAACCTGACCGTCGAAGGCCTCTTCTGCGCCCGCTCTTCCTTCACATACGGCAAAGACAAACGCTCGTCTTATAAAGTGTTCGGCTACGGCGACACCGTCAACCGCCGCTGGATCGAGCCGCGCAAAGCCGAATGGAAACCCATAGGCTCGACCTTCAACAAAAACGACGCGATGCGCGCCGTTCTCTACCAGGCCTTCTGTGTCGACGGCGTACCGAACACCACCGAAGGCCTGGTCAAACGCCTCAAAGAACGCGCCGGACGCTACGCGCCGAAAATGGTGCGCCACGACAAATAAAAGCCGTTTGACGGTTTCAAACATCAAAAAAGGTCGTCTGAAATATTTTCAGACGACCTTTGCCGTATTTCAAACCGTCAATCAGCGCGGATGAACCATATCGGCGGGGACGACCAGTTCGTCAAACTCTTCGCCTGTCAGCAAGCCCAGTTCGACGGCGGTTTCGCGCAGCGATTTGTCGTTTTTATAGGCGGTTTTGGCGACTTTGGCGGCATTTTCGTAGCCGATTTTACGGTTTAACGCAGTAACGAGCATCAGGGAATGGTGCAGGAAATAGTCGATTTTTTCCGGTACGGGTTCGATGCCGGCGGCGCAGTTTTCATTGAAGCTGTTGCACGCATCGCCCAACAGGCGGATGGATTGCAAGAGGTTGTAGGCGATAACGGGCATATAGACGTTCAGCTCGAAATTACCCGACGCGCCCGCCATGCCGATGGTAACGTCGTTGCCGAACACTTGGCAGCACACCATGGTCATCGCTTCGCATTGGGTCGGGTTGACTTTGCCCGGCATGATGGACGAACCCGGCTCGTTTTCGGGGATTTTGATTTCGCCCAAACCGCAGCGCGGGCCGCTTGCCAGCCAGCGGATGTCGTTGGCGATTTTGTTCAGGCTTGCCGCCAGCGTTTTCAGTGCGCCCGAAGCGGCAACAGCGGCATCGCGTCCGCCCAAGGCTTCAAATTTGTTCGGCGCGCTGACAAACGGCAGGCCGGACAATTCAGCGAGTTTGGCGGCGGCTTTTTCGGCGTATTCGGGATGGCTGTTCAAACCCGTGCCGACCGCTGTGCCACCCAAAGCGAGTTCGTACAAACCTTTGAGCGCGTCGTTCAGACGACCTAAGCCGTGGTCGAGCTGGGAAACGTAGCCGGAAAATTCTTGTCCCAAAGTCAGCGGCGTCGCGTCCTGCAAGTGGGTGCGGCCGATTTTGACGATGGGGGCGAATTCTTTGGCTTTTTTGTCCAAGGTGTCGCGCAGGGCTTTTACCGCCGGAATAAGGTGGCGGTTGATTTCAATCGCGGCGGCGACGTGGATGGCGGTCGGGAACGCGTCGTTGGTCGATTGCGCGTGGTTCACATGGTCGTTGGGATGGACGGGCTGGTACGCCGCCAAACCCGTACCGGCGATTTCGTTGGCGCGGTTTGCCAGCACTTCGTTCATGTTCATATTGGACTGCGTGCCGGAGCCGGTCTGCCAAACCACTAAAGGGAACTGCCCGTCGAGCTTGCCGTTCAACACGTCGTCCGCCGCCTGCGTAATCAAATCCGCCTGTTCGGGCTTAATCCTGCCGAGGGAAACGTTAGTGGCGGCTGCGGCTTTTTTCACCAGCGCCAAAGCATAAATCAGCGGCTGCGGCAGGGTTTCGCCGCCGATTTTGAAATTGTTGCGGCTGCGCTGGGTCTGCGCGCCCCAATAGGCTTCGGACGGGACTTCGACATTGCCCATGGTGTCGTGTTCGGTACGGGTGCTCATGCGTTTCTCCTGAATTAAATGATAATGCAAATAATTTGCAAGCGTATTATAGCGGGCAGGAGGTCGTCTGAAAAGCGGGGGACGGAGGTTTGAAGTAAGCAGTTTCGGACGGCGTTTTGAAAGCTGAAAAGAAGATTGAGACAGACGAAGGAATTGTGTTTAACCTGTTTGGGCTATGCCAAAATGTATAGTGGATTAAATTTAAATCAGGACAAGGCGACGAAGCCGCAGACAGTAC
>CALDNV010000280.1:0-5272 GCA_937914605.1 uncultured Neisseria sp. | reverse complement strand
GTCCCAAGCTGCGAACATGATGATCCCGCAGAACACCCGTTCCAAAGAGCTTTCAGACGACCTCAGCGTTACAACCCGGCAGATTGAATTTAAATCGGTTGTAACTCTGTTCCGCCTTCAGGTGCATCATGCAAACCGTCGGCACACCATCAGATCAAGAAAGTAATCCATGTCTAAAGACCAAAATCACGAAGACTATCAAGAACAGGACGACAACCGTCCGCTGACCCTCGAAGAGCAGCGCGCCCGCCTGCGCCAGCTCATCATCATGGGTAAGGAACGCGGCTACATCACTTATTCCGAAATCAACGACGCCTTGCCCGACGATATGTCCGATGCGGATCAAATCGACAACATCGTCAGCATGATTTCCGGCTTGGGTATCCAAGTGACCGAGCAGGCGCCTGACGCGGAAGACATTTTGTTGAGCGACAACGCCGCCGCCGTCACCGACGACGATGCCGTTGCCGAAGCCGAAGCCGCCTTGTCCAGCGCGGACTCCGAATTCGGCAGAACCACCGACCCCGTGCGTATGTATATGCGCGAAATGGGGCAGGTTGACCTGCTGACCCGCGAAGACGAAATCATCATCGCCAAAAAAATCGAAAACGCCCTGAAAAACATGGTGCAGGCAATTTCCGCCTGTCCGGGCTCCATTGCCGAAATCCTCGAGCTGATCGAGCAAATCCGCAAGGATGAAATCCGCGTGGACGAAGTGGTCGAAGCCATCATCGATCCGAACGAAGTGTTACTCAACGAATTGGGCTTGGGACACTTGGAAAGCGCGTCAAACGACGACGATTCCGGCAGCAGTGAAGAAGATGAAGCGGATGAAGACGACGATGACGACGATTCAGGCAGCGACTCCGAAGCCATGTCCGCTGCCCATCTTGCCGAATTGAAGCAAAAAGTGCTGGAACACTTCTCCTTCATCGAAAGCGAATACGGCAAGATGATCAAAAAGCTGGAAAAACACGATAGCCGACACCCCGATTATCTGGCACACCGCGACGCCATCGCCAACAAGCTCTTGGAGGTCCGCTTCGCCACCCGCCAAATCGAAAGCCTCAGCGGCAACCTGCGCAGCCGTGTCGAAAACATCCGCAAGCTCGAACGCGAAATCCGCGACATCTGCCTTGACCGCGTCCATATGGAACGCGACTACTTCATCCAAAACTTCCTACCCGAAATCACCAACCTGAAATGGGTGGAAGAAGAAGTCACCAAAGGCAGGGTCTGGAGCGACGCGCTCGACCGCTTCCGCCACGCCATCCTCGAAAAACAAACCGAGTTGGCAAACATGGAAAAAGAAACCCGCATTTCCATCGAAGAGCTGAAAGACATCAATAAAAACATGGTGTCGAGTGAAAAAGAAACCGCAGCCGCCAAACAGGAAATGATTCAGGCAAACTTGCGCCTGGTGATTTCCATCGCCAAAAAATACACCAACCGCGGTTTGCAGTTCCTTGATTTGATTCAAGAAGGCAACATCGGCTTGATGAAGGCGGTCGACAAGTTCGAATACCGCCGCGGCTACAAATTCTCCACCTACGCGACATGGTGGATCCGCCAAGCGATTACCCGCTCGATTGCCGACCAGGCGCGCACCATCCGCATTCCGGTGCATATGATTGAAACCATCAACAAGATGAACCGCATCTCCCGCCAGTATCTGCAAGAAACCGGCGAAGAGCCCGATTCCGCCAAACTTGCCGAGTTGATGGAAATGCCGGAAGACAAAATCCGCAAAATCATGAAAATCGCCAAAGAGCCGATTTCGATGGAAACCCCGATCGGCGACGACGACGATTCGCACTTGGGCGACTTCATCGAGGACGCCAACAACGTTGCCCCTGCAGACGCCGCGATGTACACCAGCCTGCACGAAGTCACCAAAGAAATCCTCGAAAGCCTGACCCCGCGCGAAGCCAAAGTCCTGCGTATGCGCTTCGGTATCGACATGAATACCGACCACACGCTCGAAGAAGTCGGCAAACAGTTTGACGTAACCCGCGAACGTATCCGTCAAATCGAAGCCAAAGCCCTGCGCAAACTGCGCCATCCGACACGCAGCGACCGCCTCAGAAGCTTCCTCGACAGCGAAGACAGCAAACTGTAAAACAGCAAACCGCAGGTTTATCCCTGCGGTTTTTTATGGGTAAGAGGTCGTCTGAAACAGAAGTTGTACATTTTCAGACGGCCTGTTTTGCATTCATTACATTATGGTCGGTTGAAACCCGTAGCGTGGGCTTTGCCCGCGGATAATAGAGAAAATTTCAGCAGCTTTTTTATTTATCATCTTCGTGGGCAAAGCCCACGCTACGACTTTATAACAGCAAACCGCAGGTTTTATACCTGCGGTTTTTTATGGGTAAAAGGTCGTCTGAAACAGGAATTGTACGTTTTCAGACGACCTGTTTTGCATTTATTACATTATGGTCGGTTGAAACCCGTAGCGTGGGCTTTGCCCGCGGAGAATAGAGAAAATTTCAGCAGCTTTTTTATTCATCATCTTCGTGGGCAAAGCCCACGCTACATCGCGTTATCTTTTCTAGACCGGCTGGCAATCAAAACATAGTTTGCAAAAAAGGTCGTCTGAAAACCGGTTTCCGTGTTTTCAGACGACCTTTTCCATATTTTCACTGAATCATCAAACCATTCAGTCTTTCGCCGTGTTCATCAGCCGCAGGGCTTTGAGGCGGCCGATTTCTTTTTGGTATTCCACCAGGCCGATAAATGTTCCGCTCCTGTCGTAAACGCGGATGGGCTGGTCGGCGGGGATGTCTTCGGTAAACTGCGGGCGTTGGCCGCATTTGAGCATGGCTACGGCGCGGTCGTTCAGTTCGATTTTGGGGAGGTGCCGCACTAAAACGTCGCAGGGCAGGAGCAGGGCGTCGCGTTCGGTTTCGTTTAATTCTGCCAATGTGTCTAGCGTGTGGCTTTCGCGGATGGTGAAGCCGGCGGTTTCGGTGCGGCGCAGGGCGGTCAGGTGGGCGAACGTGCCGATGTGTTTGGCGATGTCTTCGCTGAGGGTGCGGATGTAGGTGCCTTTGCTGCAACGTACGTCGATGACGGCTTTGGGCGCGTCAAACTCGGTAATATCATTAGCGTAAATGGTGATGTCGCGCGGTTTGCGTTCGATGACGATGCCTTTGCGGGCGTATTCGTACAGCGGTTTGCCTTCGTGTTTGAGGGCGGAAAACATCGGCGGCACTTGGCGGATGTCGCCCGTCAGGGCTTGGCATGCCGTCTGAAATTCGGTTAAGGAAATATCGGCACGGGCGATGGCGATGATTTCGCCTTCGGCATCGCCAGTGCTGCTGGCTTCGCCGAGTTTCAGCGTGGCGGTGTAGGCTTTGTCGGCATCCAGCAGGTATTGGGCGAACTTGGTCGCTTCGCCGAAGCAGACCGGCAAAAGTCCGGTTGCCAAAGGGTCAAGCACGCCGGTATGCCCCGCTTTCTCGGCGTTGTAGAGGCGGCGGGCTTTTTGCAGGGCGGTGTTGCTGGAAAGTCCTTCTGGCTTGTCGAGCAGAAGGACGCCGTTGACGGGGCGTTTGGCGGGTTTGGCGGTCATAGTGATGGGGAAGGGTAAGTGGCGAGTGTGTGGATGGAAATGATTGCAAAAGGTCGTCTGAAAACAGGTTCGCGCTTTTACTGCGGCGTTTTCAGACGACCTTTAGCTTTAATCTTCCACCGGTTTTTCCGCCGCCACTTGGTCGATGAGGCTGGAAATGCTCATGCCGCGTTCGAGCGATTCGTCGTATTTGAAGTGCAGTTCGGGCGTTTTGAAGAGTTTGATGCGTTTCGCCAGCTCGCTGCGCAAATGACCTTTGGCGTGTTCCAAGGCTTCTTCGGTGATGTCGCGGGTGCTGTCGTCGAGGACGGTGTAGAACACGGTGGCGTGGCTGTAATCGCGGGTAACTTCGACTTCGTTGATGGTGATGAAGCCTGCGCGCGGGTCTTTCAGGCCGGTGCGGACCAGCTCGGCCAGTTCGCGCATGATTTGTTCTTTGACACGGTCTTGGCGGGCATAGCCGCGTTGCGGTTTTCTCATGGTTTTCCTTAAACGGCGGCGGCCGTTTCAACTTTGTTTTCAGACCGCCTGTGTGAAATAAGTGCGGTATTATAACGGATATACGGCAATTTGAGGTCGTCTGAAAAGGAGTTTGGCTATGCAGAAAATCAAAATCGGATTGGCGGGGTTCGGCATGTCGGCGCAGGTGTTCCATCTGCCGTTTTGTCGTGCGGATTCGCGGTTTGAAGTCGTGCGCGTGTTTGAACGCAGCGGCAACAAAGCTCAGGCAGTCCTGCCGCAGGCGCAGACCGTGCGCTCGTTTGAGGAGTTGCTTACCGATGATGTGGATTTGGTGGTTGTGACCACGCCGAACCAGACGCATTTCGATTTTGCCGCTCAGGCTTTGCGTGCGGGTAAAAATGTGGTGGTGGAAAAACCGTTGTGCGCCACGGCGGCGCAAGCTCGTGAATTGGCGGAACTTGCCGAGCGGCAGGGCGTATTGCTGACCGTTTACCAAAACCGCCGTTGGGACAGCGCGCCGTTGACTGCCAAAAAACTGCTTTCAGACGACCTTTTGGGCGAAATTGTGGATGCGGAGTTCCGTTTCGAGCGTTATGCGGCTGCATTGAACAAAAAACGCTGGAAGGAAACGGGCGAGGCGGGCGTGGGGCTGGTGTACGATTTGGGTTCGCACCTCATGGATATGGCGGTCGATATTTTCGGGATGCCCGACGAGCTTTATGCCGACGTGCGTTATCAACATGAAGGAGCGGTCAGCGACGACAATTTCTATATCGCGCTCTATTACGCCGACGGCAAAAAAGTCGCCCTGACCGCAAGCAAATATGCCCGCGAACCTTTGCCGTTCATGACTTTGCAAGGCAAACGTGGTTCATACGTCAAACAAAACGCCGACAACCAAGAAGCCCTGCTGCTCGGCGGCGCGCAACCCGTAGGGGCGTGGAACCGTGAACCGGAAGACGAATGGGGCATCCTGCACACAGAAATTGACGGGGCGGTCGTCTGCAAGAAAATCGAAAGCGTCAGCGGCAATTATGCGGCGTTTTATGAAAACCTTTATGACGCGCTGCAAGGCAAATCTCCCGCAGCGGTGCAACCGCGTCAAGTGGCGGATGTGTTGGGGCTGCTGGAAAAAGTATATGAAAGCGCGAAGTCGGGATGTCGGGTAAAGGTGTAGGGAGCGGTTTAAACCGCCGGATAGAAGGGCGGGGCAAAACCATTGGGGAAACGTAAGCC
>CALDNV010000279.1:0-5266 GCA_937914605.1 uncultured Neisseria sp. | reverse complement strand
CATTAAACCTTTTCAGACGACCTTTTGACGCAGCTTGTTCAGAAAGGTCGTCTGAAACGCATCATCCAATACATTAAAAGAGAACAAACAATGGCGAAAAACCTCTTAATCGTCGAATCACCGTCCAAAGCCAAAACCCTGAAAAAATATCTTGGCGGCGATTTCGAAATTCTGGCCTCCTACGGCCACGTCCGCGACCTCGTCCCCAAAAACGGTGCCGTCGATCCCGAACACGACTTCGCCATGAAATACGAGCTGATCAAACGCAACGCCAAACACGTCGATGCGATTGTCGCCGGAGCCAAAGAAGCCGAAAACATCTACCTCGCAACCGACCCGGATAGGGAAGGCGAAGCGATTTCCTGGCATCTTTTTGAAATCCTCAAATCCAAACGCGGCCTGAAAAACATCAAGCCGCAGCGTGTCGTGTTCCACGAAATCACCAAAAACGCCGTCCTCGACGCCGTCGCCAACCCGCGCGAAATCGAAATGGACTTGGTTGATGCGCAACAAGCCCGCCGCGCTTTGGACTATCTGGTCGGTTTCAACCTCTCGCCATTGTTGTGGAAAAAAATCCGACGCGGTTTGAGCGCGGGCCGTGTGCAAAGCCCCGCCCTGCGCCTGATTTGCGAACGCGAAAACGAAATCCGCGCGTTTGAAGCGCAGGAATATTGGACGGTGCATCTCGACAGCCACAAAGGCCGCAGCAAGTTCACCGCCAAACTCGCCCAATACAACGGCGCGAAACTCGAACAATTCGACCTGCCGAACGAAGCCGCGCAAGCCGACGTGTTGAAAGAACTCGAAGGCAAAGAGGCCGTCGTTACCGCCATCGAAAAGAAAAAGCGCAGCCGCAACCCAGCCGCGCCGTTCACCACATCCACCATGCAGCAAGATGCCGTGCGCAAACTCGGCTTCACCACCGACCGTACCATGCGTACCGCCCAGCAGCTTTACGAAGGTATAGACGTAGGGCAGGGCGCCATCGGTCTGATTACCTATATGCGTACCGACAGCGTGAATTTGGCCGATGAAGCGTTAACCGAAATCCGCCATTACATCGAAAACAAAATCGGCAAAGAATATCTGCCGAGTGCCGCCAAACAATACAAAACCAAATCCAAAAACGCCCAAGAAGCGCACGAAGCCATCCGTCCGACTTCCGTGTACCGCACGCCTGAAAGCGTCAAACCCTTCCTGAGCGCAGACCAGTTCAAACTCTATCAAATGATTTGGCAGCGCACCGTTGCCTGTCAGATGACGCCCGCCAAATTCGACCAAACCACCGTCGATATTACCGTTGGCAAAGGCGTATTCCGCGTAACCGGACAAGTGCAAACCTTCGCAGGCTTCCTCAGCGTTTACGAAGAAAGCAGCGACGATGAAGAAGGCGAAGACAGCAAAAAACTGCCCGAAATGAGTGAGGGCGACAAATTGCCCGTGGACAAACTCTACGGCGAGCAACACTTCACCACCCCGCCGCCGCGCTACAACGAAGCCACGCTGGTTAAAGCCCTCGAAGAATACGGCATCGGCCGCCCCTCGACTTACGCCAGCATCATATCCACGCTCAAAGACCGCGAATACGTTACCCTTGAGCAAAAACGCTTCATGCCCACCGACACAGGCGACATCGTCAACAAATTCCTGACCGAACACTTCGCCCAATATGTCGATTACCACTTTACCGCCAAACTCGAAGACCAGCTTGACGAAATTGCCAACGGCAAACGCCAATGGATTCCCGTGATGGACAAATTCTGGAAACCGTTCATCAAGCAAGTGGAAGAAAAAGAGGGCATCGAACGCGCCAAATTTACCACGCAGGAACTCGACGAAACCTGCCCGAAATGCGGCGAACACAAATTGCAAATCAAATTCGGCAAAATGGGCCGCTTCGTTGCCTGCGCCGGCTATCCCGAGTGTAGCTACACGCGTAATGTTAACGAAACCGCCGAAGAAGCTGCCGAGCGCATTGCCAAAGCTGAAGCAGAGCAAGCCGAACTCGACGGACGCGAGTGCCCCAAATGCGGCGGACGGCTGGTGTACAAATACAGCCGTACCGGCAGCAAATTCATCGGCTGCGCCAACTATCCGAAATGCAAACACGTCGAGCCGCTGGAAAAACCGAAAGACACCGGCGTCCAATGCCCGCAATGCAAAAAAGGCAACCTCGTCGAGCGCAAATCCCGCTACGGCAAACTGTTTTACAGTTGCAGCACCTATCCCGACTGCAACTACGCCACCTGGAACCCGCCCGTCGCCGAAGAATGCCCGAACTGCCATTGGCCGGTTTTAACCATCAAAACCACCAAACGCTGGGGCGTGGAAAAAGTCTGCCCGCAAAAAGAATGCGGCTGGAAAGAACAGATAGAACCGCCTGCACCGAAAGAGTGAGATTAGGTTGGTTTGAAAGAGAAAAGGTCGTCTGAAAAAATTTCAGACGACCTTTGCTTTTCTGTGATTGTTTTATTTAAATCCGCGTGTCGTTTTAAAGTCCGATAAAATACGGTTCATTTCTGGTTCAAATAAGGCTATGTAATCGTAAGATAGACCGCGACTGGCGCTAGGGTGAGGCAGACAGACGACTTCGCAATTTTCAAACGATTGGAATCTGATTTTGAAACGTGTGCCGCTAAAATCTTTTTGTACTACTCGTAGCGGTTGAGTTTGTTTTCCAACAAGCTGCTCGAAGCGCGGCAATACATTTGCGCGATTAAGATAATTTGTCAGATTGCTTCCCATGAAGAGAATCAATTTAGGGCGTAGTTTCTCAATGTGGTAGAGAAAATTATCGACGTGTTCAGGCTGGAGAAATTTGTTTGGATTGTCGATTTTGTTGCCCTGAGTGGCTGCCCAGTTGGTTTGAACCAGGGATTTTTCAAATGCACCGCCCAATCCATTTTCGTCTAAGGGGTGTCCCCACATTTCAAACCAATTTTTTATCGTATTGTCGTAACGCCACTTTTTTGCCTGCTCTCCGAAATAGAGGGATTTATTGGCAAATGTATGGTCGATTTTGTTTTCAGGGAGTTTGTATTCACCTGCTACATAAGCAGCCTCATCGGCTTTACTCCAACCCCATTCATACCCACAAATCATTAAACCATGTTTGTCGTTGTAACCTTGGAATATACTGTTACTGAGATTCAGGTCTGACATGATAATAACCCTATATAAATATTTCACAGAGAGATACCCATTATAAATAAGTAAATGTAATTTATCTAGTTTAAGTTTAAAACGCACTTTACATGGTGAAACATAGTTCAGTATTTCATGTCGTCAAACTCAAACAGAAAAGGTCGTCTGAAAAATTTTCAGACGACCTTTTCTGTCTTATTAAGAAGGGATTTAACGCCTTGCAAAAACCAACGTGGCAAGAAAGAACAAGCTGACAATCAAAGCAACGGTTTTGCCGATCAAGGGCAGGCAAAAGACGAACCAAAGCAGACCGCGCCCCAAGTTCGGAATCAATCCCAAGTGGCGATAATATTCGTCAAAGAAATGGGCGTGGGCGGTGAAGGCAATCACGCCGCCGATATAAACACCCAAAATAATTTTCCAAAGCGGCATTGTCAGCCATCCATATTTTCATTAAGTATTATGGCCAATAGACTGAAAAAACGGTGGGAAAGTTCTAATGGTGGACGTAAGCAACCTTTTTATTTGAGAAAATATTTTATGATTTATAAAATTTTGTAAGTTTAGCGTCATAAAAAATAAAATTTCACGATGCGCCGATTTGTTTTCATGCGGCCTTAAATGAAAAAAACGCTGCGGTATAATGGCTGCTTTGTCATTCTTTAGAGGTCGTCTGAAACTGTCGGACGATTCGTTTTAATCATGAGCAAACACAGCAAACATTCAAATCAAGTCCGCATCATCGGCGGGCAATGCAGGGGACGGAAACTGGTTTTTTTAGATGCGGACGGTCTGCGGCCGACGCCTGACAGTGTCCGCGAAAAACTTTTTAATTGGCTGGGTCAGGATTTGACCGGTCTGAATGCGTTAGATTTGTTTGCCGGAAGCGGCGCGTTGGGATTTGAGGCCGCGTCCCGTAACGCGAAGAGGGTAGTGCTGGCAGATAATAATCGCAAAACTGCCGATATGCTGCGGCAAAACGCCAGAGCATTGGGTTTGGATAAACTGGAAATCCTCAATACCGATGGCCTTGCGTATCTGCAGAGGTCGTCTGAAAAGTTTGATGTGGTCTTTTTGGATCCGCCGTTTGCGTGGCAGGATTGGGAAAATTTGTTTGCTTCTTTGAAAAACAGCTTGAAAAACGGGGCAATGGTCTATATTGAAGCAGGGGAGCTGCCCGATTTCCCCGAGTGGCTGGAGCCTTATCGCGAAGGACGGGCGGGTAAGAGCGGTTTTGTGCTCTTGCAGTTTGTCCAAGTGGCTGAATAGTAAGAGATTTGAGAATCATTACCAGGGTGTAAACATTCGCCTAAACGGATTGTTTTTGACGCGTTTGTGCTATAATCCGCGCCCAATCGGTTTTGATAATTTAAATGAAAAAGGAAAAGAAATGTCGCTCTTTATTACAGATGAGTGCATTAACTGTGACGTTTGCGAGCCGGAGTGCCCCAATGACGCCATCTCGCAAGGCGAGGAAATTTACGAAATCAACCCTAATTTGTGTACGCAGTGCGTAGGCCATTACGATGAGCCGCAATGTCAGCAGGTATGCCCCGTGGACTGCATCCTGATTGATGAAGAGCATCCGGAAACGCACGAAGAGCTGATGGCAAAATACGAAAAAATCATTCAGTTCAAATAAATTCTTTTTTAAAGCAATAAATTGAGTGATTTTAAGAAAACAAAATTAAAAAAGAACTTGACGAAAATCTGAGTCACGAATAAACTTGCGTTCTCTTTTGGTGGGATTCCCGAGCGGTCAAAGGGGGCAGACTGTAAATCTGTTGCGAGAGCTTCGAAGGTTCGAATCCTTCTCCCACCACCAAATTCCAATGTGTTGGAGCATTGATGCAGTAAGTCTGCGGGTGTAGCTCAATGGTAGAGCAGAAGCCTTCCAAGCTTACGGTGAGGGTTCGATTCCCTTCACCCGCTCCAATAGTCTATTGGCCCATGTAGCTCAGGGGTAGAGCACTCCCTTGGTAAGGGAGAGGCCGGCAGTTCAAATCTGCCCATGGGCACCAAATACCATTTTCTCAGTATTTTAAAGATAGGAAATTTGCCATGGCAAAGGAAAAATTTGAACGTAGCAAACCGCACGTAAACGTTGGCACCATCGGTCACG
>CALDNV010000278.1:0-1281 GCA_937914605.1 uncultured Neisseria sp. | reverse complement strand
TCTTTGAGCTAAGGCGAGGTAACGCCGTCCTGGTTTAAAGTTAATCCACTATATTACATTATCTTTATTGGATTTCTCTATATTATTCCGCGTTGTTTCACTATACTTACGCTTTATTTTGATAACAAAGGCTTTTTATGAACCATTTGGGTTTCCCCATTGAAACCGTCGCCGTTTTCGTGATTTTGTCTGTGGGCGCGATTGCCATCGATTTATTCGCCCATAGGGACAACAAACCGATGTCGCTGAAAAGTGCCGCGATATGGTCGCTGTTTTGGGTATTGATATCGATTTTGTTCGGCGCATTTTTATGGGTTCATCACGGCAGTGAAGCCGCCAGCCTGTTCTTTACCGGCTATGCTTTGGAAAAAGTGTTGTCCGTTGATAATCTGTTTTTAATGATGGCGGTTTTCGCTTGGTTTAAAGTGCCTGAAGGCCTGCGCCACCGCGTTTTGTACTGGGGGATTATCGGCGCGATTATTTTCCGCATGATTTTTGTCGCCATCGGTGCCGGACTGTTGGCATTGGGACCGATTGTGGAAGTGGTTTTTGCCGTCATTGTCGGCTATACCGCCGTTATGATGCTGCGTCGGGATGAAGAGGAGGGCGAAGAAGATGCCGATTATTCCGAACATTTGGCATATCGTGCAGTCCATCGCTTTTTCCCTGTGTTTCCCCGTCTTTACGGCAGCTATTTTTTCTTAAAAGGCGAGGAGTTGAAAAAAGCGCATGAGCAATATCCCGAGGTGCGGCTTGAGCCGGCGGGGGAAGACCTCAAGCATCCTGAAAATAACCATCCTCAGAAAATGCGTAAAGGACAGTTGGTCGCGACGCCGCTGTTTTTATGTTTGGCAGTGATTGAGTTGTCGGATGTGATGTTCGCGTTTGACAGCGTACCTGCGGTGATTGCCGTATCTAAAGAACCGTTGATTGTTTACAGCGCCATGATGTTTGCCATTTTGGGTTTGCGTACGCTTTATTTCGTATTGGAAGCATTGAAAGGCTATTTGGTTCATTTGGAAAAGGCAGTGGTCGTGTTGCTGTTTTTCATCGCTGCCAAGCTGGGATTGTCGGCGAGCAATCATATGTTTCATCACGGATGGGACATTTCGCCCAATACGTCTTTGCTGGTTGTATTGGTTGTGCTGACCTGCGGGATTGCCGCTTCCTTCATTTTCCCTGACAAGAAAAATAAAGGTAAAGCCGATTCGTGACCCGCTTCATGCAGTATAGTGGATTAAATTTAAATCAGGACAAGGCGACGAAGCCGCAGACAGTACA
>CALDNV010000277.1:0-2739 GCA_937914605.1 uncultured Neisseria sp. | reverse complement strand
GCCCATGCTGTTGCAAATCCCCGTCTTCATCGGCTTGTACTGGGCATTGTTCGCCTCCGTAGAATTGCGTCAGGCACCTTGGCTGGGTTGGATTACCGACCTTAGCCGCTCCGACCCCTACTACATCCTGCCCGTAATTATGGCGGTAACCATGTTTGCCCAAACATTCCTCAACCCGCCGCCGACCGACCCGATGCAGGCAAAAATGATGAAAGTCATGCCGCTGATTTTCTCAGCCATGTTCTTCTTCTTCCCTGCAGGTCTGGTATTGTACTGGGTAGTCAACAACCTCCTGACCATCGCCCAACAATGGCACATCAACCGCAGCATCGACAAACAACGCACCCAAGGCGAAGTTGTTTCCTAACAGCGGTTTGACATACTAAAAAAGGTCGTCTGAAAACTTAATTTCAGACGACCTTTTGTTTGGGAGCATCATAAAAGATGGCTGATCGGGCATTTAACAACAATCAAACACAAATGCTACACGGCTGAAATCGCGTTTAGCCAAATCTTCGGGCGTAATGAAGAAATTCGCCACACCGGAGTCGCCCCACATCAGTTTTCCGGTATAGCGGTCTTTTTCATTGATATCAGTGTCTAATTGCAACAGCAGGATGTATTTGCGCCAATCCGAACAAGTGATGGTAGCGGGATCGTCAAAATCAGCGTCTTCATCACACTCAAGAAACGGGTCGCCCTGAAGAAAAATCGGAGAACCGCCGATTTTATGCCCTTGAGATTTATTGAAATCTGCATCTTCCTCCTCTTCGCTTGCCGCTTGGAAAATCAGCGGAAACTCCCCAGAAAACGGCAGACATTCTGAATCGGTTGCCTGATAAGCGGAAAAATCGGTTTGCAATTCGCTCTCGGGCAATAATTCGGGATAGTACATAATGCGCCATCCGGCTTGTTCCGACAGATTTTCAAAGTCGTTACCTAAGCCGTAATCCAGCCCATCAACAAAAACTTGCAAGATGCCACGCTCGGGGAAACCGGGCAACGGCGGCACTTCGGCAAAGTTGATTTGTGCCACCAGAGTCAGCGGATGCTTTTTCTCGGCGTGATACGGATATTCGGCATTTTTTGGCAGGTAGGGCGTACCGCCGATTTTGCTTTGATAGGCCGTGGTAGCAGCAGCTTCTCCCAATGTGAAGCAGACGGCAGGACGGTACATGAGGTTCTCCTATCGGATAAAAAGTGTTGAATGGAATAAATTATATCGGATTAAATCAATGTTTACCTGAAATCTCCGAGAGGTCGTCTGAAAGTTTAAACTTACTAAACTAGAGCACACTTTTGAAATACTCCTCCCCCTTCCCGATGAACACAAAAAGGTCGTCTGAAAACTTAATTTCAGACGACCTTTTACATTTCCAACCTATTTTACAAACTTCAACACCTTGCCGGATTTTGCCGGCGCATCGGTTTCTTGTTTGTTTTCAGTTTCCTGTTCCGGTTGTTCTTTATCGGAAGGTTCATAGGGCTCGACTTCAAATCCCATGCCTTCGCCGCTTTCTCGGGCAAACAGGCTGACAACGTGTCCGACCGGAATCCAAATATCGTGCGCTACGCCGCCAAAACGGGCTGAAAAGCTGATCCAATCGTTGTCGATATTCAGATTATGGCTGGCAGTCGGTCCGATATTGAGGACAATCTCGTTTTCGCGAACATACTGCATGGGGACGCGGGTATGTTCGTTTACCCATGCGACAATGTGCGGCGTTTGATTATTGTCCGTACACCATTCGTACAAAGCGCGAATCAGATAAGGCTTGGTAGATGTCGTCATGATGAATCCTTTCGGCCTTTAACGGCGCATTGCCTTCTCGGCGGGGGTCATGGCTTCGATAAAGGCTTCGCGTTGGAAGATACGTTCAGCATATTTCAGCAATGGTGCAGCGGATTTGCCGAGTTTGATATCGTAATGGTCGAGGCGCCACAGCAATGGAGACAACGCCACGTCAATCATTGAGAAATCATCGCCGAGAATGTATTTGTTTTTGGTGAACGCAGGCGCAAGCATGGTCAGACCGTTGCCGATGGCTTCGCGCGCTTTCGCCATTTCTTTATTGGTAGAATTCGGGTTTTCCAATACATGCACCAGGCTGAACAGCTCTTTTTCCATGCGGAACAAAACCAATCGTCCGCGGCCGCGCATGACGGGGTCGCCGGGCATCAGTTGCGGATGGGGAAAGCGTTCGTCTATGTATTCATTGATGATATTGGATTCATAGAGGATCAAATCGCGTTCAACCAAAACGGGGACTTGGTTATACGGATTCATTACGGCAAGATCTTCGGGCTTATTGAAAATATCAACGTCTTTGATTTCAAAATCCATGCCTTTTTCGTACAGGACGAAGCGACAGCGTTGGCTGAACGGGCATGTAATGCCTGAATATAATATCATCATGGTATTGGGCTCCTATAAGCATCCCAGACAATTTACTGCCTGAAATTGCAGAATAAAACAATCGCAAAATTATACGCGATTGCATCCAACAATTCCACAAAAAGCACATATCCTTTTGTTTATCAAGCTATTTTCAATAAAATTCGAATTCCTAAAAAACGATATCCAAACTCAAATTCTTTGCTTTTCCGAGACGTTTCGATTTTTACAGCAAATTTAAACCGCAGCGGGACATTACCGTTACTGCACAAACGAAAAAATCGGCGGCTTTATAGTGGATTAACTTTAAACCAGTACGGCGTTGCCTCGCCTTGCCGTACTAT
>CALDNV010000276.1:0-3128 GCA_937914605.1 uncultured Neisseria sp. | reverse complement strand
GTCTTGCATGGTGTTTACTAGGTTGGAATCGGCGTTTCAGACGACCTGTTGGGAATACTGCGGATTATATAGCGCGGATGAAAAATCGGCGCAGAACTGATTGGGCGGTTGAGCCATATTCGCTTATCGCCATTTGCATATCTACCCTTTTTCAGGTATACCGCCAATTGATGTTCACATTTTAAAAGGATTTTATGATGGCTTCTTTCGACGAACCGGGCCGCGTCAAACGTGAAGGCATACTGACGCGCCTGCTGCGTTTTTTGGGTATCGGTCCTTCTGCCGAAGATGAACAAGAGCGCGCGCGTTTGGCGGCTTTGAATTTGAATACGGCGGTTTATGCCGACTTATTCGCCAACGAACCGGAAGAAATGCTGGTCTTGACTTCCGATTTCGACCCCGAGATAGGAACATTCAGGATTAATGCGGGCATAGGTGGCGGCAAAAAACAATTCCAAGCCAAAAGCTGCCCAATTTTAGGCTATGTCCATGTTAAAAGCGGTACGTTCATGGATCAGCCCGTATACAAGCTGACCTGGGCAGAAGACGATGCAAACAACCCCTTTAAAAACTGTTCATTTCAGACACTCAAGCCACTGACCATGTACCGTATCCGAAGTAAGTTAGCCATGGATTGGGAGCCATTCGGAGGCGAGTGGTTGAGCCATATACTTTTAGTTGAGGTACTCGAAAGCGATGCACACAATCAAGAATTGGAAAACCTACGCCGCGAATATCTGAATCCCGTTTTGTTTACCCATCCGCTGGCAACATTCAGATTAAACACATTTATGGAAAATTTCGAAGCCAAGGCAGAATGGGCGGGGCTGCCTGTGAAATTGTCTTTGAACGCAGAGGGCGACAAACCGGCGGGCGGTACGCTCAAACGCTTGCCGGAAGTATTTGCCCAACAGACGCAACTCTATGCCTCCCTAAACACCTACCTGCTCGAACATATCCGCAAACACAACGGCATCCGCACCAAAGACGGATTTTTTCCCAATCCGCATCCGACGGCGGAAAGCTTCCTCCAAGACTTAAAGCTGCAAAAATTGGATTTTTTCGATCAGGATTTCGATATCGTGTTTCACAATGATGACGATGCATTGATACCCGACGGCGAATACTATTTCTATGTCTCATTTGATCCCAAGGGGAACATTACCGGCATCGAGTCCATCCACTGACAACAGGTCGTCTGAAACTTTAAACCCCGTTTCAGACGACCTTTTTTCATCCTATTATTTAGCTCAACTTTATAATAACAACAGCAAAACAGGGATTATCAAGCGTTTCAGACGACCTTACAATGCATTCATCTAATCAATCACATCCCAACAAGGAGTCAAACATGAAAATCGCAGTCATCGGTGCAACAGGTTATGTCGGCAACGCAGTCGTGCAAGAATTGGCGGGTCGCGGGCATGAAGTGACCGCTTTCGCGCGCAATACGGATAAAGTGTTCCAAGCGCAAAATGTTGCCGCCGTCTCCGCAGACGTGAACGCGGCGGACTTCGCCGACAAGCTGGCGGGCTTTGACGCTGTGGTCAGCGCGTTCAATCCCGGCTGGACCAATCCCAATATCGGCGCGGATTTTACACGCGGCGCAAACAGCATCGTCGAAGCGGCAAAAGCGGCGCAAGTACCGTATCTCTTAATCGTCGGCGGCGCAGGCAGCCTGTATGTCGCACCTGATTTGCAAGTTGTCGATACGACCGACTTCCCAAAAGCCATTTACGACGGCGCCAATGCCGCACGCCATCTCTTGACGGCACTCCTGCCGCGCCGCGATGTGAACTGGTCTTTCGTTTCCCCTCCGGCACGACTGGGCGCGGACGGCGGTTTCAGCGAAGACAAAACCGGCAAATACCGCTTGGGCAAAGACGATTTGCTGATGGACGGCGAAATTCCGGCAGGCATCAGCGTGGCGGATTTGGCGGTCGCCATCGCTGACGACGCGGAAAACAAAGCGCATTTGTTTGAACGCTTTACCGTTGCCGCCGCTTAACCGCCAAACATAACAAAGGTCGTCTGAAAACTTTGGAAATCAGGTTTTCAGACGACCTTTTTGTATCTGCGTTCCATCATCCCCCTACAACCGACCTCCCCTTTTTTATCGGAAGCGTTTGGGGAACAAGGGCGCGGACTTGGTTTTCAGACGACCTTCGTGTCGGTTTACCTGAAGGGAAATCGGTGTTATTGTGTTTGGCAGTCTGTTGAAAATAAAATGATTTATGGAAAGAGACTCTTTAAACAGCCAACATTTCGTCCGACTGGTGCAACAAGGCGGCGGCAGCGATTATCTGAGCGGCAATTACCGTTTCGATACGCTGCACAGCGGCATTTCCCTGCATGGCGGCTGCGTGACCGCGCAAAAGGATTTCCAAAGCACGCAGCTTGCCGAGCCGTATATTTCGTTCATCCTGCTGCTGGAGGGGCGTTTGGATTTCGCCATCAATCAAAACCGCTATCAGATTGAGGCTGACGGCGGACGGGTGGTGTTGATTGCTGCGGAAGAGGAGATTTTGTTCAGCCGTTATCTCTACCAAGGGGAGAAAACGGCGAAAATCACGTTGAAAGGCATAGAGCAATGGCTGTCGCAACCGCAATACGCGGCGATGCTGCCGGCGGTTTACCGCGAGACGGTGCGGCATTGGCATTTGAGCGATGAATTGCGCGCTTTGGCGGAAAACAGTTTGATGCTGTCGGCGCAAGGCGACGGTCTGGGCGATGTTTTGCAGCGCGAAGCCGATGCTTTGCAGTTGCTCGCGGGATTGTGGCGCGATTTTTGCAGCCGTTATCCGTTGTCGCCATCGCCTGAAAAATCAGGCGGGACGGTTCGCCCGTCGGATGGAGACGGGTTTGTGCATGGTTTGAATCAGGCATTTGACCAAGGCGCGCACCAAGTGGCGGAACTCGCCGCCGCGCTACACGTCAGCGAACGGACGCTGCAACGCCGCCTGCGGGATTATTTCGGGATTACCGTCAGCGACTGGCTGCGGCACAAACATATGCAATATGCGCTGTATGCGTTGACGACGGGCAAAGAGAGCATCAGCGAAATCGCCTACCGTTGCGGCTATGGACACACATCCAGCTTCACGCAGGCATTCAAGCAATATTTCGAC
>CALDNV010000275.1:0-3613 GCA_937914605.1 uncultured Neisseria sp. | reverse complement strand
GAGAATCGTTCTCTTTGAGCTAAGGCGAGGCAACGCCGTACTGGTTTAAAGTTAACCCACTATATTTTTTCTGCGAATAAGGCTGAGTTAAATCGGAAATTAAACGGCAATTTTGTACGGGAACAAATAGCGAACAATAAAAAGGTCGTCTGAAAATTTCAGACGACCTTTTTTCATTTCATCAACAGCCTAGTGGAATCAATCCAGCTTTTTAAAATGGCGGCGGCGTTCCAGTTCGCTCAGGTAACGCTTGCGCAGCCGGATGGATTGCGGCGTGATTTCAACGAGTTCGTCATCGTCGATAAACTCGACCGCGCCTTCCAGCGTCAGCTTGATCGGCGTGGTCAGGCGCACGGCTTCGTCGGTACCGCTGGCGCGGATGTTGGTGAGTTTTTTGCCTTTGAGCGGGTTGACCACCAAATCGTTGTCGCGGCTGTGGATGCCGATAATCATGCCTTCGTAGATTTTGTCGTTGGGCGACACGAACATACGGCCGCGGTCTTCCAGATTCCATAAGGCATAAGCGACGGCTTCGCCTTGCTCTTGGGAAATCAGTACGCCGTTGTGGCGGCCGGGCATATCGGGTTTCACGGGCGCGTAGTCGTCGAATACGTGGCTCATTAGGCCGACGCCGCGCGTCAGGGTCATGAATTCGCCTTGGAAACCGATTAAGCCGCGCGCGGGAATATGGTATTCGAGGCGGGTACGGCCGTTGCCGTCGCTTTCCATATTGGTCAGCTCGCCGCGGCGGCGGCCGAGTTCTTCCATTACCGCGCCTTGGTTTTCGTCCGGTACGTCCACGGTCAGGTTTTCATAAGGTTCGCATTTTTGACCGTCGATGTCGCGGTACACGACGCGCGGCTTGCCGACTGCCAGTTCAAAACCTTCGCGGCGCATGTTTTCCAGCAAAATGGTCAGGTGCAGCTCGCCACGGCCGGATACGCGGAACACGTCGGCATCGGCGGTATCTTCCACGCGCAGGGCGACGTTGGTCAGCAATTCTTTTTGCAGGCGGTCGCGGATTTGGCGGCTGGTCACGAATTTGCCTTCGGTACCTGCCAGCGGGCTGGTGTTCACCATAAAGTCCATGGTCAGCGTCGGTTCGTCCACGCTCAACATCGGCAAACCTTTGGGGTTGTCTTTGTCGGTGATGGTTACGCCGATACCGATGTCTTCGATACCGGAAATAATCACGATGTCGCCGGCTTCGGCTTCTTCAAGCGGCACGCGTTCCAAACCTTTGAAACCCAAAAGCTGGTTGATGCGGCCTTGGGCGATTTGCTGATCGTGGTTCATCACGGCAACGACTTGACCGGGTTTGATACGTCCGTTCAGGATACGGCCGATGCCGAGGCGGCCGGTGTAGTTGTCGTAGTCGAGTTGGGAAATTTGCAGTTGCAGCGTTTCGTCTGCGCTGCCGCTCGGTGCGGGTGTGTGTTTTAAGATGGTGTCGAACAGCGGACGCATGTCGTTGCTCTCGTCGGTTTCTTCCAGTTTGGCGAAACCGGACAGGCCGGAAGCGTAGACAATCGGGAAGTCCAATTGCTCGTCGGTTGCGCCCAAGTTGTCGAAGAGTTCGAAAGTTTGGTCGATGACCCAGCTCGGACGGGCGGACGGTTTGTCGATTTTATTGATGACGACGATTGGTTTCAGTCCCAAAGCCAAGGCTTTTTTGGTAACGAAACGGGTTTGCGGCATCGGACCTTCCTGCGCATCTACTAACAATACGACGCAGTCCACCATACCCAAAACGCGCTCCACCTCGCCGCCGAAGTCGGCGTGTCCCGGGGTATCGACGATGTTGATGTGGTAGCCTTCGTAATCGATGGCGGTGTTTTTGGCGAGGATGGTAATGCCGCGTTCTTTTTCAAGGTCGTTGCTGTCCATCACGCGTTCGTCAACCTGCTGGTTGGCGCGGAATGTACCGGATTGGCGCAGCAGTTGGTCAACTAATGTGGTTTTGCCGTGGTCGACGTGGGCGATGATGGCAATGTTGCGAATTTGTTTCATGGTGATATGTATTTCAAATGATTTTTATCAAAAAGTAACTCGCAATTATATCACGGTTCATCTTATCGGACGGAGGGAGAGTAGATTAAATTTGAATCGGTACGGCGTTTATCCCGGTTCAACCATCAGTCACTATGCACACTGCGGCACAGTTTGACGATAAAAGCATTTGAGAATAATTAATAATAAAATTTGATTAGGTTTTGTAATTTATTTGCTTTTATTTATGGTTAAAGAGTGTAAATGTTTTTGAATGTTGAAATGGATTCTTAATACCAATGGCAACAAATATCTATATAAAACAAGGTATTAAATTTTCAGACGACCTTTTAAGGCTTCTGTTTCTTTTGATAATTGTTTGTATTTTAAATAGAAAATTTGTCAAGCGTCAGGCTTTTTCATACAATTCAGCTATCAAGAAACAACACGCAATGTTTTTTACAGACACTTTACAATTTCAAAGAAAGAGAAAGAATTATGCAAGGCAATCAAGCTGTTATCGATTATATGAACGAACTGTTGTCCGGCGAGTTGGCTGCACGCGATCAATACTTCATCCACTCACGCCTGTACTCCGAATGGGGCTACAACAAACTGTTCGAGCGTTTGAATCATGAGATGGAAGAAGAAACCACCCACGCCGAAGACTTCATCCGCCGTATCCTGATGTTGGGCGGTACGCCTAAAATGACCCGTGCCGAACTGAACATCGGTACCGACGTGATTTCCTGCCTGAAAGCGGATTTGAACACCGAGTACGAAGTACGCGATGCGTTGAAAAAAGGCATCAAACTGTGCGAAGAAGCACAAGACTACGTTACCCGTGATTTGATGATTGCCCAGTTGAAAGACACTGAAGAAGATCACGCCCACTGGCTGGAACAACAACTGCGTCTGATCGAACTCGTCGGCGAAGGCAACTACTACCAAAGCCAACTGTAATTAAGCGTATAAGGAGCTGAAAATGAAAGGCGATCGCTTAGTTATCCGTGAGCTGAACAAAAACTTGGGCTTGCTCTTGGTTACCATCAACCAATACTTCCTGCATGCCCGCATTTTGAAAAACTGGGGCTTTGAAGAATTGGGCGAACATTTCTTCAAACAGTCCATCCGCGAAATGAAATCCGCAGACGATTTAATCGAGCGTATTTTGTTCTTGGAAGGCCTGCCTAACCTGCAAGAATTGGGCAAGCTACTGATCGGTGAATCAACTGAGGAAATCCTGTCCTGCGATTTGACGAAAGAACAGGAAAAACACGATGCCCTCATCGCTGCCATCGCCATCGCGGAACAACAGCAAGACTACGTCAGCCGTGATTTGTTGGAAAAACAAAAAGACATCAACGAAGAACACATCGACTGGCTCGAAACCCAGCAGGAGCTGATCGGCAAAGTTGGTTTGCCGAACTACCTGCAAACAGCGGCGCAAGAGGACTAAAACACAAACCACTGCCAAATATAGCAGTCCCTGCACCCATAAACGGCATATCCTTTCGGATATGCCGTTTTTCTTTTAATATAGTGGATTAAATTTAAATCAGGACAAGACGACAAAGCCGCAGACAGTACAGATAGTACGGAACCGATTCACTTGGTGCTTCAG
>CALDNV010000274.1:0-3615 GCA_937914605.1 uncultured Neisseria sp. | reverse complement strand
GGCTATAACCATGAATGAAAAAGAACAGGTTCTATCACACATTCGGACGCATCCGGGTTGCACATCGACCGGTGTTGCCAATGAGGTGTATGGAAAGCAGAAGTGGAGCGGCTGGATTTTTGCCCGCCGCGATATTGATACGCTGATTGAGGAAGGCTTGGTGGAAGAGCGTTTTGAGCAAGGCGTCAGTAAATTTTATGCAAAAGAGGCCGTCTGAAAATGAACGGTAATGAGTATGCGGTAGAGCTTGAAGAAGCGCGAGAAATTCTGAACAGCCTTCGAAAAGCCTACAAGGAACATGCGGCAGGCAGGGGCATGACCAAGCGGTACAAAATCAAAGACCGCGAAATGGAATTTTCCAGCCTTGCCGATTTGTTGAAGCAGATACGGTTCTGGCAGCAGGAAATCAAGCGGCTGGAAGCGGCGGCGGGTATTTCTCCGCGCCGTTCAGGCCGTATCATCACGCGATTTTAGGATGAGCTATGGCAAAACAATCAAATGCCGCGCCGCAAAAGCGCGGTTTTTTTGCGCGTTTGTTCGGCGGGCGGGAAGCCGCCCCGAAAACAGCCCGCCGCAACTTTGCCGGAGCGCGTCCGGTCGGGTCGCTGGCTTCGTGGCAGCCGCAAAACTGGTCGGCGGACGCTTTGGCGCGGTCAGACCTTGACCGCCTGCGCGCCCGCGCCCGCAGCCTTGCTCGCGACAACGACTACATGCGCAAGTTTTTGAACATGGTCGAAAGTAACGTTATCGGGCGCGACGGTTTTGCCCTGCAAATGCGTGTTTTGCTGGATAACGCCGACAAGCCCGATGCCTTGGCGAACAAAGCCATCGAAGCAGCGTTTTCCCGCTGGGCGCGGCGCGGGGTGTGCGACGTTACCGGCCAGATGTCTTTTACCGACCTGCAACGGCTGCTGATTCGCAGCGTGGCGCGGGACGGCGAAGTGCTGATTCGTCATATTTCAGGGTTTGACAATGATTACGGCTATGCGTTGCAGGTGCTGGATATTGACCGTTTGGATACGGGATACAACGTTCCGCAGCAAAACGGGCGCAACGCCGTGCGCATGGGTGTCGAGTTAAACAGCTATTCCCGTCCTGTGGCGTACTGGTTGCGTACGGCGCATCCGGGCGAATCATACGGACAGACGAATACGGGCAATTTACGCGAACGGGTGCCGGCGGAGCAAATCAGCCATATTTTCCTGCACGACCGCCCAGAGCAGCGGCGCGGCTTTCCGTGGGTGGCTTCGGCCATCATCGGTCTGCAAAACCTGTCGGGCTATCAGGAAGCGGCCATTATCGCCGCCCGTGTCGGCGCATCGAAAATGGGCTTTTTCAAACAGACGGAAGACGCCGACAACTTCATGCCGCCGATTGACGGGCAAGAGGTCGATAACGGGCGCGGCAGCATCGATTTAATCGATTCGGTCGAGCCGGGCACATTTCACGAACTGCCGCAGGGTTACGACTTTACGCCGTTCGACCCGGATTACCCGCACGCCAATTACGACGCATTCGTTAAAGCCAGCCTGCGCGGTATCGCCAGCGGTTTGAACGTGGCTTATCACAGTTTGGCGAACGACCTTGAGGGCGTGAACTTTTCCAGTATCCGCAGCGGGACGCTGGAGGAACGCGACACATGGATGACGTTGCAAAACTGGTTTGCCGAAGCGTTCTTGTATGACGTATTCGACCGCTGGATTGAGGCGGCGTTGCTAATGGGCGCAATCAAGATGCCGTCCGGCAAATCGCTGCCTGCCGGCAAGCTGGACAAGTTCAAGGCCTGCAACTGGCAGGGGCGCCGCTGGTCGTGGGTTGACCCGCTGAAAGATATTAATGCGCATAAAGAGGCGGTGGCGCTGACGGTCAAATCCCGCCGCGATATTTGCGCGGAAATGGGTTTGGATTTTGAAGATGTTATTACCCAAATCGAACAGGAAAACCAGATGTTGGCAGGAAAAGGAATCATTGTCGACGTAAAACCGGCCGCATCGGCGGCAGAACCGGAATCGGAGGATAGCCCGAATGAAGAAAATGAAGCCTGATAAGGCGCAAATGCAGCAAATGAGCCGCTTTGCCGTATTTCAGCGCGAAAGTGTTGATGTTGAAAAACGGACGGTCGAAGTGGCGTTTTCCAGCGAAGAGCCGGTAGAACGCTGGTTCGGCGAAGAAGTATTAAGTCATGCGGCGGGTGCCGTTGACTTGAGCCGTCTGAACGACGGTGGCGCGGTGCTGTTCAATCATGGCTGGAGCGACCAAATCGGCGTCATCGAACGTGCTTGGATTGATGCCGACAAGCGCGGCCGTGCCTTGGTACGTTTTGGCAACGGTGCGAAAGCGGCGGAAAAATTCCAAGACGTGCAAGACGGCATCCTACGCCATATCAGCGTCGGCTACCGCGTGGAAGACATGGTATTGGACAATCCCGATGCAGACGATGAGGACTACCGTTACATCGTTACCCGCTGGATGCCGTATGAAATCAGCTTTGTAACCGTTCCGGCCGACCCGACAGTTGGTGTCGGCAGATCGGCGGAACCATTTATTGAAAACCCTGTAAACCCAACCCCTGAAAAAGGAAATCGAAACATGGATAAAAATCAAATTCCCGCTGCGGTGGAAACTCCCGCTGCTGCAATCCCTGCCATCGCAGCAACCGATACCAACAACACTGCCGAACGCGGTATGCAGAATGAACGCGCCCGCGTTTCCGAACTGTTGGCCATTGGTCGCAGTTACGCCGCCCACGGCGGTATCGAAGCCGCCGAAAAGGTTATTAAAGAGGGTGGCAGTGAAGCCCAATTACGCGCCGCTATCATGGCAAACATGCAGACGAAGCCGACCGTTACCGCCGGTGAAATCGGCATGACGGATAAGGAACAGCGTGAATTTTCCCTTCTGCGCGCCATGTCTGCCGCCGCAACCGGCAAATGGGACAAAGCGGGCTTGGAACGCGAAGTGTCGGAAGAGTTGGAAAAACGACATGGTCGCGCAGCGGCAGGCTTCTTTGTGCCGACTGATTTGATTGCCCGCGCTTACAGCAAAGGCAATGCGGCAAACGGCGGCAACGTCATCGAAAACGACTTCCGCGAAGACTTGTTCATCGAACTGCTGCGCAACCGACTTGCCGTTGCCCAGTTGGGCGCCACCGTACTGGACGGCTTGGTCGGCGACATCACCATTCCGAAACACCTGACCGGAAACACCGTTCAATGGGTGGATGAAAACGGCAGTGCGACCGAATCGAACGCCACTTTCGGACAAATGAGCCTGAAACCGAAAACCGTTACCGCCAATACCGAATTGAGCCGCAAATTCATTTTGCAATCCTCGCTGTCTGCCGAACAGTTCGCCCGCAGCGAATTGTTGAAAGCGATGATGCTGGGTATCGACTTGGCGGCCATCAACGGCAAAGGTACCGGCAACGAACCGACCGGCATCCTGAACACTGCCGGCATCGGCGCGGTGGAAATCGGTGCGAACGGCGGTGCGCCCGAATGGAAGCATATCGTCGCTTTGGAAAGTGCCATTGCCGCCGCCAATGCCGACATCGGCGATTTGGCCTACATCACCAATGCCCGCGTGCGCGGTTTGCTGAAAACCAAGCTGAAGGCC
>CALDNV010000273.1:0-12799 GCA_937914605.1 uncultured Neisseria sp. | reverse complement strand
CAGCGCGTCAGGCACGGGGTCGAGCCATTGGACTTTTTTGACTTCTTCCGTTACCTGTCCTTCGTTGTCGCTGTCGTAATAGGCGGTGGTTACGGCGTAAATCGGGATTTCCAGAAAGCAGCGCAGCATACGGGCGGGAATGAAGCCGCCGCCGCCGATGGCGATCATGGCATCGTATTTGACGCCGGAGTTTTGGATTTTTTCCGCCAACGCTTTGATAACGCGGTGGATGTCGTCGTAGGTGTACCAGATTTTCTGTTTCATGGCGATTCCCGATTTAATGGGGTGTATCAGTTTGAACTGCAAGGATTTTGTGCCGCATTTTGAAGCATGGTCAGGCATGAAGTCGGGCAGTTCGGATGTAATGTAAAAAAGCCAGCATTGCATGGCAATATTCTGGCTTTTTCAGTCAGTCGAATAAGATTATTCGCCTTTGGCTTTCACTACTTTACGGCCGCGGTACATACCGTTGGGGGAAATGTGGTGCGGGCGGTGTACTTCGCCGGTTACGCTGTCAACAGACAGAGAAGGCGCAGTCAAAGCGTCGTGAGAGCGGTGCATACCGCGTTTAGAAGGGGATTTTTTGTTTTGTTGAACGGCCATTTCAAGCTCCTAGATAAATAAAACTGTGTCCTGGTTAACTGCTTTTCAAACCTGCTAAAACAGCAAAAGGGTTGGGTTTGTCCTGATTGACTTGTTCCAGCGCGGCATTGTCGCAGTTTTCGTGGCGCGGGGAGAAGGGGAGCGACATTAGGATTTGGTCTTCCACCAACCCGCGTACGTCGAGTTCTTTCTCAATCGGCATGCCTTCCAACTCTTCGTCGGCAAGCATTGCTTCATCCAAGTCCTCTTCATTGGCGAACAAAACAATGCGGCTGGTTTCGTCGAGCGTAAACGGCATGGGGCGGATACATCGTTGGCAAATCAGCGGCATATCGGCTTTGACGTTCAAATCGAGAAACAAACGCTGCAGTTGGTCGCGTCCGCCGCTAAGCGTAAACGACACTTTGGTCTGTTTGTCGGCCGGATAATCGTGTGAACGGACTCGTTCGTCCAATTCCTCAAGCAGAAAGCTGCCTTGCAGGCTCTGCTTTTCGGAGGCGAAAACTTCTGGGTCAATCAAATTAGGGTCTGACATAAACAGGGTATGATATAATTTCGACAGTCTAACGTCAATATTTTTAAGCAAAATATGAGTGCAAAACTGCCTTTGATATTGGGTTCGGGTTCGGTGTTCCGCCGCGCGCAGCTTGAGCGTTTGGGTATTGATTTTCAAACTGCCGCGCCTGATTTCGACGAAACGCCTGCTGCGGGTGAAAACGCGGCGGATACTGCCTTACGTTTGGCGGAAGGAAAGGCACGTTCGCTGGCGGCTCGATTTCCTGCCGCACTGGTGATCGGCGCGGACCAAGTGGCGTGGTGCAATGACCGCCAGTTGGGCAAACCGATGAACGTCGCAAATGCACAACAAATGCTCAGGGATTTGAGCGGCAGAAAAATCGAATTTTACAGCGCAATCGTGCTTTTGAATACTGCTTCAGGACGCATTCAGCGTCATGTCGATAACACGTCGGTCGTGATGCGTACGCTGACAGACGGGCAGATTGAACGTTATCTGGCGCGCGAACCGGATGCGGTTTACTGCGCGGGTGCGGCGAAGAGCGAGGGCTTGGGTGCGGCGTTGCTGGAGCGTATAGACAGCAGCGACCCGAACGCGCTTATCGGTTTGCCCATCTTCAAACTGGTCGAGTTTTTAAAAAACGAAGGCGTAGAAATCATTTAGGTCGTCTGAAAAAGCCGTTTGACGGTTTCAGACGACCTTCCGTATAGGAAACCCATCATGTCCCCGATTCTTTACCTGATTCCCACCCCTTTGGGCGCGCCCGACACGCCTTGCCTGCTGCCGCACGAACAGGCGCAGATTACCGGTTTGACCGATTTCGTCGTCGAAGCTGAAAAAACTGCCCGCGCCCATTTGAAACATTTGGGTATCACGACGCCCATCCGCGAGCTGAACCTGCAAACTTTAAACGAACACACCGACCTGAAAACCCTGCCCGAGCTTTTGAAACCTTTGCAGGAAGGGCGCAGCATGGGCATTCTCAGCGAAGCAGGTTGTCCCGCAGTTGCCGATCCCGGCGCGAATCTGGTGGCATTGGCGCACCGACACGGCTATGAAGTCCGTCCGCTGGTCGGTCCGTCCAGCCTGTTGCTGGCGCTGATGGCTTCGGGGGCAAACGGGCAGAATTTCACGTTTAAAGGCTATCTGCCGTCGGAGAAAAGCGAGCGTATTGCCACTTTGAAGAGCTTGGAACAGCGTTCACGCCAGCAAAACGAAACCCAGCTTTTCATCGAAACGCCTTACCGCAACGACGCGCTGCTTGCCGACGCACTGGAAACGCTGCACCCTGAAACCCGCCTCTGCACCGCAACCGACCTGACTTTACCGACGCAGGAAATCATCAGCCAAACCGTTGCCGCTTGGCGGAAATTGAAAACGCTGCCGAATTTGAAAAAACGCCCGACGATATTTGTGTTGCACGCGGGCTAGGAAAGTAGGGGCGGGCGGTTGGATGAATTAGAGCCCGCCATACTGAAAAAGGTCGTCTGAAACCTTCCAGATAAGGTTTTCAGACGACCTTTGCTTTATTGGGAAATACTTAAAACCAATGCAACAATCCGACAGCCATCAACACTGCCGTGATACACGCTAAGAGCGCGCAGATTTGCAGGGCTGTCGAGTTGGCTTTGGGGTAGCCCATCAGGTTGGGCAGCGGGTTGGACGGCAATATCATGCCGTAGACGAATTGAAGCAGTCCGCCCGCGACCATAGGCAAGGTAAATACTGGCAAGATCAGGCTGATGGCGGCAAGTACGATGCTGATTCTGAACATCCATATCGCCGGATAATGTCCTTTTCCAGCATCATTGCACCGCTTTTCCAGCCAGGTACTTTGATAGTGCAGCAGACCGTAAAGGGCGATGCCAAAAACATGCACTGCGCCGCCGACCTGTCGGTTGATGCCGCATTGACCCAAACATGATTGGGTTATCCACAGCAATAGTGCGGACACTGCGCTGATGCCCAGCAAAATGGGCAGGTTTACTGCTGCAAAGCGCGTACGGCTGGCGCGGCGGTTGTCGAAGGGGTCGGGCCTGTCGTCGTAGAGGATGAAGCCGTCAGGTTCTTCTTGGTATGTGTTCATGATGTGGTGTGGTGAGTGATGATTTGGTTGTAATGTGGTGTGGTTTTGCGTTTTCAGACGACGTTTTTGAACATTTTAGATAGACAGTTATCAAACGTCGTCTGAAAAATAAGGGTATGTTTTTACATTTTATGGCGATGCGCTTCGGCGGCTTTTCGTCATGATTTCAGACGACCCCTGCGCCTTACCAATTTACGCGTACCGCCCGACTGCCGAGCAGTTTTTCCAATTCATCGAATAACGCGGAGCTCGGCGTAATCATCCATTTCGGCGGCACTTGAAACCTGCCCGACGCTTTGTGATTGCTGTACGACAGTTGCAGCGGGATGTGCGACGTGTCGTGCAGGCGGTGGGCGGTGAGGATGGCAGCGAGGCGTTCGATGTCGTGGCCGGGGGCGAGGGCGAGGCTGAGGCTGCGGGCGTAGCGTTCGCGCGCCATTTGCAGGGTCATGACTTGGTTTGCCATGATGCGCAGCCCGTCGCCGCCGCCGTAGTCGTCGCGGCTGACTTTGGATTCGATAATCAGCACTTGATCGGATTTGAGGTAGCCGGCGCAGTTTTCCAGCGTCTGGCCGCTGACCATGATTTCAATCTGCCCGCTCAAATCTTCGAGGCTGACGAAGGCGATTTTGCCGCGCTTGCCCATCATGGTGCGCACGGCGGTAACGAATCCGGCGAGGCGCACGCTGTCTTGCGGTTTCAGACGGCCTAATTTGGTCGGGGCGATTTGGCGGACTTCTTGGGCATACGGGCCGAACGGGTGGCCGGACAGATAAAAGCCGATGACGGTTTTTTCTTCGGCGAGTTTTTCCGATTCGCTCCACATGGGCGCGTCGATAAGCTGCACCGGTTCGATGGCGTCTTCCATCATGTCGAAGAGCCCGCCCTGATTGGCGTTGGCGGCTTTTTGGTCGGCGTTGTTCATGGCGAGGTCGATGTTTGCCAAGAGCATGGCGCGGTTGGGTTCGATGCTGTCGAACGCGCCGCCGCGTATCAGGGCTTCGAGGGTGCGGCGGTTCATGTGTTCTTTGCCGACGCGCTCGCAGAAGTCCAAGAGGCCGGTAAACTTGCCGCCGCTTTGCCGCGCGGCGATGATGGATTCGACGGCGGCTTCGCCCGTGCCTTTAATCGCGCCGAGTGCGTAGCGGATTTTCATGTTCGGATACGGCGTGAAGCGGTAGTCGGATTCGTTGATGTCGGGCGGCAGGAACTCGATGCCGTTGGCGCGGCAGTCGTCGTAGAAATGTTTGAGCTGGTCGGTGTTGTCCAATTCAGACGACATGGTCGCTGCCATAAATTCGGCGGGGTAATGGGCTTTGAGCCATGCGGTCTGATAGGAAATCAGGGCGTAGGCGGCGGCGTGGGATTTGTTGAAACCGTAGCCGGCGAATTTTTCCATGTAGTTGAAGATTTCGTCGGATTTTTCGCGCGAAATGCCTTGTTTTGCCGCGCCTTCGGCGAAGATTTCGCGGTGTTTCACCATTTCTTCGGGCTTTTTCTTACCCATGGCGCGGCGCAGCAGGTCCGCGCCGCCGAGCGAATAGCCGCCGATAATCTGCGCCGCCTGCATCACTTGTTCCTGATACACCATAATCCCGTAGGTCGGCGCGAGGATGCCTTCCAGCAGAGGGTGGATGTATTGAAATTCCTGACCCTTCATGCGCGCGACGAAGTCGGGAATGTTGTCCATCGGGCCGGGGCGGTAGAGCGATACGAAGGCGATGAGTTCTTCAAACTTGGTGGTGTGCGCCGTTTTCAGCATTTTTTTCATGCCGGTCGATTCGAACTGGAAGACGGCGGTGGTGTTCGCATCGCGGAAGATTTTGTAGGCGGCTTGGTCGTCGAGCGGGATTTTGCCGACATCGACAATATCGCCGGTGGTGTTTTTGATGTTGTTCTGCGCCATTTCGATAATGGTCAGGTTGCGCAGGCCCAAAAAGTCGAACTTCACCAAACCCACGTCTTCCACGTCGCCCTTGTCGTACATGGATACGGGCGAGGCGGATTCGTCCGCCTGATATACGGGGCTGTAATCGGAAATCTTGCCCGGCGCAATCAACACGCCGCCCGCGTGCATACCCAAACCGCGCGTCAAATCTTCCAGCTTTTTCGCCAGCGTAATCAGTTCGTCCGCTTCTTCCGCTTCAATCAATTCCTGAATCTGCGGCTCCGCCTTCATCGCATCGTCCAAACCCAAAGGTTTGTTGGCTTCCAGCGGAATCAGTTTAGACAGTTTGTCGCACAGAGTAAACGGCAGCTCCAGCACGCGCCCCACGTCGCGTATCACCGCTTTGGACGACATCGTGCCGAAAGTCACAATCTGGCTCACCGCCTGCGCGCCGTATTTATCGCGCACATACTCAATCACGCGGCCGCGGTTGGATTGACAGAAATCCACGTCGAAGTCGGGCATGGAGACGCGTTCGGGGTTTAGGAAACGTTCGAACAGCAGCGCGTATTTCAGCGGGTCGAGGTCGGTAATCTTCAGCGAATACGCCACCAGCGAACCCGCACCCGAACCGCGTCCCGGCCCGACCGGACAGCCGTGCGTTTTCGCCCAGTTGATAAAGTCTTGTACGATAAGGAAATAGCCGGGGAATTTCATCTGGATGATGATGTTCAGCTCAAAATCCAGCCGCTCCTGATATTCCGGCATTTTTGCTGCACGCTCCGCCTCGTCGGGATAAAGCTGAACCATGCGTTCCTGCAAGCCCTCGTTGGACAGCTTCACCAGATAATCGTCGAGCGACAGGCCGTCGGGCGTCGGGAACAGGGGTAGGAAGTTTTTGCCCAGCGTGATATGGATATTGCAGCGTTTGGCAATTTCCACCGTGTTTTCCAAGGCTTCGGGCAAATCGGCGAAACGTTCCAGCATCGTTTCCGGCGGAATGAAAAACTGGCTCGGCGTAAAATCGCGCGGACGTTTCTTGTCCGTCAGCACCCAGCCGCCCGCGATACACACCCGCGCCTCGTGTGCGTTGAAATCGTCGCGGCTCATAAACTGCGTCGGATGCGTCGCCACCACCGGCAAACCCAACTCCTCCGCCAGCTTCACGCTGCCCGAAACGCAAGCCTCCCATTCGGGGCGTTCGGGCAGTCGTTGCAGCTCCAGATAAAACGCATCGGGAAACCACGCCGCATATTTCAACGCCGCTGCACGCGCCGCGTCTTCATTGCCGTTCAACAGATTCACGCCCACTTCGCCGTAATGCGCGCCGCTCAAACAAATCAAGCCGCTGTTGTCGCCGTTTTCCAGCCATTCGGGATTGAGTTCCGCATGATGGACATTGCGGTCTTTGCCGACATAAGCCGCCGTCAAAAGCTCGCTCAGGCGCAGATAGCCCGCATCGTTGCGGATAATCAGCATGGCGCGGAACGGTTTGTCTGGCGCATTCGGATTGCCTATCCACACGTCCGCCGCCCCGACGGGCTTAATCCCCGCGCCGCGGCAGGCTTTATAGAATTTCACCAAACCGAATTCGTTCATCAAATCGCTGATGCCCAAAGCAGGCAAACCGTATTCCTGCGCTTTGGCAATCAGTTTTTTAATCCGTACCATACCGTCGGTAATCGAAAACTCGGTATGCAGGCGCAGCGGGATGTAGGTCGGCTCGGTCATGGCAAAATCGGCGTGAACAATAAAAGGCGTATTGTAGCAGGGTTGGAAAAAGGTCGTCTGAAAACGAGTGAAGCGAGTTTCGCTAAAACGAGCGTAGAGGGTTTTTCAGACGACCTCAACGGTAGAGGCAGATGGCGGCAGTAGCATGGTATCGGTTTGTTTGGCAATCGGCGGGACTGTGTAACGGTTTCACAAAAATGAAAAGACAACGGTATAAACTGCAAAGGCTGGCAAAGCGGCGGAATAGGAATGATGAATATTGATTTAAATCATACGTCATTGAGGGTTGGTGCGATAATATGAATATGTTATCAAACAACTTCAAACGAAAGGAAAACCATGAAAGCCGTCCGCTTGGTTCTTGCCGCATCTTTGGTTTCTACGCTTGCCGCCTGCGGCAGCTCCTCTTCCGCGCTGTCCGATGCGATAGGCAAAGGCTTTGATCCTAAGGCTAAGGGCGTGAAATACATTACCGTTTTCGAGAGCGTTCCCGAAAACGGCACGATGCAGCTGAGTGCCAACAATAAGGTGCAAACGCTTAAAAAAGGCGACAATTTGGACACCGCCTTTCTGAAGCGCGACAAGATTTCCTATTATGACTACGTCGGCAAAATCAACGTCAACGGACAGGTCATCGATTTGGAACGCGGCGACTTTATGGTTTACAAACAAGACAATTCGGCTGTCGCTGCCAAATATATCAAGCAGAAAGCCGATCCTGCCGACGGCAACAAGCTGAAAGACTTACAGGCGTATGAATTTAAAGTCGGCGAAGTGCAAGGTAAGGAAATTGCCTTTAAAGACCTGCCGCAACTGGGCCGCTATACCTACCGCGGTATCGCGTTTAACGGCGACGATAATAGCGGCCGCCTGACGTACACCATCGATTTTGAGAAAAAACAAGGTCAGGGCAAAATCAGCGGCATGGCGCCTGATTACAATGTCGATTTGGCTGCCGCCAACATTGCCGCAGCAGGGGCGGGTTCGGCAATCAACGGACGCGCGACGCTCAACAATGAAGACAAAGGCAGCTACCGTTTGAACATTTTCGGCAGCAAAGCCGAAGAGATTGCCGGTAAGGCGCAAGTGAAAGTCGGCGATAAAGAGAAAGACATCGGACTTGCCGGTAAAAAAGAATAATGGAAAGAGACGTGTAAAAAGGTCGTCTGAAAACGCGGTTCAACCAGGTCTTAAATCCGGTTTGCCGCTTTTCAGACGACCTTTTTTGATGGGGCGGAGTTTGGACGCGGACGGATTGTCCGGCTATGGCAGCCGATATCGGAAGAGTCGTCTGAAACCGGACATCAGGCGTAGTGGCCTGCGCCCAAGATGCAGGCTTTGGCTGCACCGGTCGCATGGTTCGGGCTGCTTGGCGTTCGGTTTATCCAGCACGCGGCGAGCCAGGCGAAAGCGGCGGCTTCGACCCATTGCGGGTCAAGGTGGAGCGCTGCGGTGCTGTTCAATCCGACAGCGGGGGAGAACAGGTCCGCCAAATCCTGCATCAAAACCGGATTGCGGATGCCGCCGCCGCAGACGTAGAGATTGCGCGTGTCGGGGGCGGCTGTATCAACGGCGTCGCGGATGGTTTGCGCGGTGTAGCGAACCAAGGTTCTTAAAACATCTTCGGGCTTTTCGCCGCCTTTCAGACGACCTTGAAGCCAGATTAAGGAGAAAAGCTCCCTGCCCGTACTTTTGGGGTGGGGTCGTCTGAAATAGGGGTGATCGAGCAGGCGGTTCAACAAATCAGGCAGGATAGCGCCTTGTGCGGCGCGTTGTCCGTCGCGGTCGTATGACTGCTGCCAGTTGTGCTGCATCCACGCGTCCATCAGCATATTGCCGGGACCGGTGTCGAAGCCGAACGCGGCTTGCTGCGGCGGTAAGACGCTGATGTTGGAGATGCCGCCGATATTGAGGACGACGCGGGTTTCCTGCGGATGTTGGAACAGGGCTTGATGGAAGGCGGGAACCAGCGGCGCGCCTTGCCCGCCCGAAGCCAAATCGCGGCTGCGGAAATCGCCGATGGTGAAAATGCCGGTCAGTTCCGCCAGCAGGGGCAAGTCGGCAAGCTGGATGCTGTAACCGTGTTCGGGGGCGTGGCGGACGGTTTGTCCGTGGCAGCCGACGGCGGTAACGGCTTCGGCGGGCAGGTTTTGTTCTGAGAGGAGGGTGTGGACGGTTTGCGCGTAAAGGCGGCTGAGGGTCTGGGACAGGATATTGCTGCGGTGCAATTCGTTGTCACCGATATTTTGAAGGTTTAGAAGCTCTTGACGGAGGTCGTCTGAATACGGGGTAAAGGCATGAGCCAGCGCGCCCTGCCATTGATTGCCCTGCATACGGATAAGCACGGCATCTGCACCGTCCATGCTGGTGCCGGACATGATGCCGATATAAAGTTGGGTATTCATGGGTCGTGGTTCGGATTAGGCCGTAAAAAAACATTTTAACGCGGTTTTGCGATTTGTCAGGTATTTGGCGCGGCGAAGGTAAATAAATGTTTCAAGAAAGATTGCAAAAAGGTTACAATAGTCCGAAACACATCCGCAATTCTTAAGGAAGCTGATCCTATGGCTCAAACTCAGATGAGTGCCAACTTGAAGCTGATTAATGCTGTCTTTGCCGCTATGCTGGTGGGCATGGTCGGCTATTTTATTTACTGGGGCTTGGGCTATACCCATTACAACCATTCCATATTGTTCATTATCGCTACCATGTTCGGCGTTTTCATGGCGTTTAACGTGGGCGGTAACGATATCGCCAATTCCTTCGGTACCAGCGTCGGCTCCGGTACGCTGACGATTCCCCAGGCTTTGCTGATTGCGGCGGTGTTCGAGGTCAGCGGCGCGGTGATTGCGGGCGGCGAAGTGACCGATACCATACGCAAAGGCATTGTGGATTTGAACGGCATCGACCTTCAGCCCATGCAGTTTGTCTTTATCATGATGTCCGCGCTGCTTGCGGCGGCATTGTGGCTTCTGTTCGCCTCGCGCAAAGGCCTGCCCGTTTCCACCACCCACGCCATTATCGGCGGTATCGTCGGCAGCGCGGTCTGCATGGCGGTGATGAACAATATGAACGCGGGCGATCTGATTCAATGGAGCAAATTGGGCGAAATCGCCCTGTCTTGGGTTTTGTCCCCCATTTTGGGTGGCACGGCCTCCTATTTACTGTTTTCCAGAGTGAAGAAAAACGTTTTGGATTACAACGCTTGGGCGGAAGGCACGCTCAAGGGCATCAAGCAAGAAAAAAAGGCTTACAAAGAACAGCACCGCCTGTTTTTTGAAGCCTTGAGCGAAAGCGAAAAAGTCGAATACGCCACCAAAATGGCGCACGACGCGCAAATCTACGACGAGCCGGATTTTGATCCCGTCGATCTGAAAAGCGACTACTACCGCGGCCTGTACGATTTGGACAACCGCAAAAACAACGTCGATTCCTATAAAGCCCTTCATTCTTGGGTTCCCTTTATCGCCTCTTTCGGCGGGATGATGATTGCCGCCATGCTGATTTTCAAAGGGTTGAACAACCTTCACTTAGGCATGAGCAATGTCAACAGCTTCCTGACCATCTTCATGATCGGCGCGGCAGTGTGGATGGGTACGTTCGTATTCGCCAAAAGCCTGAAGCGCAAAGATTTGGATAAATCCACTTTTCAAATGTTTTCATGGATGCAGGTATTTACCGCCTGCGGCTTCGCCTTCAGCCACGGCGCAAACGATATTGCCAACGCCATCGGCCCGTTTGCCGCCATCATGGACGCATTGCGCACCAACAGCATTACTTCTCAAAACGCCGTTCCGCCGATTGCCATGCTGACATTCGGTATCGCCTTGATTGTCGGCTTGTGGTTTGTCGGTAAAGAAGTGATTAAAACCGTCGGCAGCAGCTTGGCGGAAATGCACCCCGCTTCGGGCTTTACCGCCGAACTTTCCGCCGCCGCCGTCGTGATGGCCGCCTCCTTTATGGGGCTGCCCGTGTCCAGTACCCATATTTTGGTCGGCGCGGTACTCGGTATCGGTTTGGTCAACCGCAACGCCAACTGGAAGCTGATGAAACCCATTGGTTTGGCATGGGTCATTACCCTGCCTGCCGCCGCCATCCTGTCCGTGACCTGCTACCTGATTCTGCAAGCCCTGTTCTAATATCGGATTGCTACACAAAAGGTCGTCTGAAAGCACTGTTCCCGCTTTCAGACGACCTTTTTTATGGCGAAATCAAGATAAAAGAGAGGCAAGATAAGTGTTCGACCGGTTTGGTTCGGAACGTAGAACGTTGCCGTCTAAACGAAAAGAAAGATGATTGGACGCAATTTTTAGATATTTTCTTGAAGTTTGTTTGTTCAAACCCTTTTGAAATGTTCCCAAACCGGTTTGCAGTTTTCCGGCAGTTCGGGGCATGTGCCGAGGATACCGCCGCTGAAGTCGTTTAAGCGGTGGAAGTCGCTGCCCGCGCTGGCGAGCATGCCGAAGCGTTCTGCCAGCAGCGCGTAGTTGAGGCGGTCGTTTTTGCAGCAGTTGCCGCTGTGAACTTCGATGCCCACGCCGCCGAGTTTTTTAAATTCTTCAAACAGATTGCGCTTGGCGGTGGCGGACAAATCGTAGCGCATGGGGTGGGCGATGATAGCCATGCCGCCCGCGCCGTTGACGGCGGAGACGCAGTCTGCCAGCGTCACCCACTCGTGTCGGACGGCGCAGGATTTGCCGTCGCCCAAGTATTTGGTGAACGCCTGCTGCTTGTTTTTGACGTGTCCCGCTTGGATGAGGAACTCGGCGATGTGGGTGCGGCTGACCATTTCTTTGTTTGCCGCCAGCGCGAGCGCGCCGTCGTATGCGCCGCCAATGCCTTTCTTTTCGAGCTTGGTGGCGATGGCTTCAAGGCGTTTCAGACGACCTTGCCGTACTTGCGCCAACAGGTTTTGCAGGTTTTCGTCCTGTTCGTCGAAATCCAAACCGACGACGTGTATGGTACGCCCGCGCCAAGTTACGGAGATTTCCACGCCGTTGACGAAACGCAGCCCGAGCTTGTCGGCTTCGGCGCGCGCTTCGGCGATGCCACCTGTGTGGTCGTGGTCGGTCAACGCCAGCAGCGTGCAGCCGTTTTGATGCGCGAGACGCACGACTTCGGTAGGGGAGAGCATACCGTCGGAAACGGTGGAATGGCAGTGCAGGTCTATCATGGGGCGTTATGTGTGTGGTGAATGAAGGATGGGGACGGTCATGTTGAAAACCGAGCCGGACAAAGGTCGTCTGAAATCCAGTAGTTCGGATTCTTGAATCCGACATTTCAAATCCCGCCGTAATGATTTGAATGGACGAAATATTAGAAGCTTTGTCGAATGCCACTATCCGAGCAGCGGTGTTTAACAATAAAAGGTCGTCTGAAAACGCGGTTTCCATCCAGCCGAACCGTTTTCAGACGACCTTTCCGTTGTCTTCGTCGTCCGTCCAGCCCGCTTCTTTCAATTTCCGCCGTTGCGCATCGTAGCGGGCTTTTTCCGTCCAATAAACCGTCTGGATGCAGACGTCGCCGCAGTCGCTGCCGCAGCATTCCCACGATTCGGGGCGGACGGGTTCGTCTAAAAGCGGCTCGCCCAAGAGGGCTTCGGCTTTATTCTTCAGGGTCGTATCCATCGGCGATTTCCAAGCGCGCGCCGTCAAACTCGATGACTTCGCCGCCGCGTATTTTGGCGGTTTTGCGGGTTTCGGTTTCGCCGTTGCGCAACACCAGCCCTTCGGCGATAAACGCTTTCGCCTGCCCGCCGCTTTCGGCAAGTCCGGCGAGCTTCAAGAGGTCGCATAAGGCGATGTATTCGTTGTCTTCGAGATAGACGGTGGCTTCCATGAATTTTCCTGTAATGGGGACGGTTTGAATGTGTGAAATTGTAGCATAGGTCGTCTGAAAGCCGTTTCAGACGGACCACGGCTTCTATAGTGGATTAACTTTAAATCAGGACAAGGCGACGAAGCCGCAGACAGTA
>CALDNV010000272.1:0-12811 GCA_937914605.1 uncultured Neisseria sp. | reverse complement strand
TCTTTGAGCTAAGGCGAGGCAACGCCGTACTGGTTTAAAGTTAATCCACTATAATCTTCAAACTTTTCCAAACTAATCAGCTTGACCTTTGCCTTCACGCTTGCGTTTCTGTTCCCTCGCCCAATCAATCATATCTTTAGGATAATAAGGTGATTGGCGCAATTCGGTATCGTCCAAATCGTCAAGATAAGCGATGGCGGCGGCTTCGAAAGCCCAGTAACCGCAATAACCGTTCTGTTCTGGGTCGAGGTGGGACTGGTATTCAAGGTTGCTCATGCCGACCATTTCGTGGTACCAGTCTTTGAGGTAGGCGTTGAGAATGTCGAGTTTTTCAGCCTTATCTTTTTCGCGGATGGCATCCGAAATCAAAACTGCATGGTCGTTCATTTGGACATAATCGGGGTCGGGACGGTCTTTGAAGCGGTAGTAGAAGAAATCTTCAATGGTTGAATCAGGCTCAAGCCCATCTTCTGCATTGGCAAGGATGACGTCGAGTAGGCGCGGGAGCAGGTCTTCTCGTTGGAGGAGGTAGCACAGCGCGATAAGGTGCAGCGTCTTAAGATAATATTCAGCATAAAACCACGGCATCGGGCGGGTGTAGTAGCCGATTTCGTTTAATTCGGCTTTGTTTTGCTGCCAGAATTTGGTGAAAACTTCCAATATATCAATAATTTCATCCAGCATACCAGGAAGTTTGCCGATAGATTCTCCAGCGGTATAACTGGTCTTTACATAATCCATTTTTGTAAATGCTGCCAAACCGTAGGAGTTTCTCAGTTCTAAATTATTTGAATTGGAATTATTTTTAAAAATTTTCATTGTTTCCGGTGTTTTCTCAACAATGAATTTCCATCTTTCCTCACTCAAAAAATGCTGCCTGCGTTTTTCATTAAAACAAACTTGTTCGGTTTCGTTCATGTTTACCCCTATAAAATCTGGCTCGATTGGTGCAATTCTTTGAATCTTTGTATTGAGACGAATTTAATCCCTCAAACAATAGCAGTTTGAAATCCGAATCCAACACCCTATTTCTATTCACAGAATAGGTCGTCTGAAACCTAATTTAGTTTTTCAGACGACCTATTCTGTATCAAGCTCAATCAAGATTCCCCCCACCTCATCACGGTTCCGCCATTTCCAACGCCTGTTTGATGTCCACGGCAACGACGCGCGAGACGCCTTTTTCCTGCATGGTTACGCCGACGAGCTGTTCCGCCATTTCCATGGTCAGGCGGTTGTGGGAGATGTAGAGGAACTGGGTTTGCGCCGACATTTCTTTGACCAAGTTGCAGAAACGCGAGGTGTTGGCGTCGTCCAGCGGGGCATCGACTTCGTCCAGAAGGCAGAAAGGGGCGGGGTTGAGGCTGAACAGGGCGAACACGAGGCTCATGGCGGTGAGGGCTTTTTCGCCGCCGGAGAGAAGGTGGATGGTGCTATTTTTCTTGCCGGGCGGGCGCGCCATGATGGACACACCGGCGGTCAGGAGGTCGTCACCTATCATTTTGAGGGTGGCTTCGCCGCCGCCGAACAGGGTCGGGAAGAAGGTTTGGACTTTACCGTTGACGGCATCGAAGGTTTCTTTGAAACGCTCTTTGGTTTTGTCGTCGATTTGGGCGATGGCTTCTTCCAAAAGGGTGATGGCGGCCTGCACGTCTTCGCTCTGGTTGCGGTAGTAGCCGTCGCGTTCGCGCGCTTCTTCGAGCTCTTGCAGGGCGGCGAGGTTGACGGCGCCGAGGGCTTCGATTTGCTGGGTGAGGCTGCCGATGCTGCTGTTCAATACTTTCGGCGATTCTTTCGCCAACGCTTCGAGCGCGTCCAAATCGGCGGCGCGTTCGGTCAGGTTTTGATGGTAGCGTTTGGCGTTGATCAGGGCTTCCTGCTGCTGCAACAGGGCGGTTTGGGTAGCGGCCTGAAGCTGCGGCAGCTTGGTTTGCAGGCTTTGTACGCGGGCGTATTGCTCCCTGCCCTGCTCCTGAATCTGAGCGAGTTTCTCCTGCGCGGCGATGTATTCTTCGTCCAGCGTGTGTACGACTTCGGTCAACTCGTCGAGCTTGATGTGCTGCTCGTCGTTTTGGAACTCGGTTTCATAGGCGAGGGCAAGCTCTTGCTGGCGTTCCTGCCAGTCCAGGGTTTGCTGTTCGAGTCGGGCGATTTGCTGCTGGTAGTTTTGTTTTTGCTGGTTGAGCTTGTGGACGGCGACTTCGGCCAGCCCGTATTGGCGGTTGGCTTCCAACAGGGCAAGCTGCGCCTGTTTCAGACGGCCTTGTTGCTCTTGGCGGCTGTGCGCGGTGGTTTGCTGTTGATGTTCAAGTTCGGCGGCGGCTTCCTGCAAAGTAGCGATGTCGTCTGTGAGGCCGTCCGACATGTGTTGCAACACGGTCTGCTCTTCCGCCAACTGCGCCAGTTCGCGCTCGATGTGTTCGCGGCGGATTTGCCCTTGGTTGGTGCGCGCCAAGAGTTCGGCGGCGCGTTGCTGCGCTTGGCTGTATTGGCGCGTGTGCTGCTGTTGCTGCTGCATCAGGTTTTTGTGCTGCACTTCAGACGAGCGCACGGCGGCCTCCGCCTGTTTGAACGCGGCTTCGGCGGCGGAGAGTTCGGGGGCGAGGTTTTCCAGTTCGGACGCGATGCCGTCGAGGCGCGCTTTTTGGGCAATCAGGCTTTCCTGCGTGGGTTTGGCATAGAGCAGGACGCTGACTTTATCGACCTGATGGCCTTCGGGCGTGAGCCAGATTTGGTGTGCGCCCAAATCGTTTTGATGCGCGAGGGCGTAGCTCAAATCGGGCGCGCACAATACGCCGTCGAGCCAGTGGTGCAATGCCGTCTGAAACGGCGGCTGCGCTTGGATTTGGTTCAACAATGCCTGTACGGGCAGGGATTTTTTGATGCCGCCGGAGAGGTCGTCTGAAAGCCATGCCGCCTGCCCCTGCGGCAAAGGTGCGGGCGGAACGAAGCCGTGCGGCACAGCGCGGGCGTGCAGGCGTTCGGCAAGGATGACGGACAAGGCATGCTGCCACTCGGCGGGCGCGGTGATGTGTTGCCACAGCTGCGGTGCGGCGGCGTAGTCGGTTGCCTGCCAGAAGTCGGCGGCTTCCTGCTGTTGCGCCAGGATTTGCGACAACGCCTGCTGCTGCGCCTGCAAGGTGATGTGTTGCTGCTTCAGGCTTTGGAAGCGGTTTGAGGTCGTCTGAAACGCTTCGCGGGCGGCGTGTAAGGCTTCTTCGGCGGCAATGATTTGTTCTTCGTAATGCTCTTGCTGGCTTTGCAACAAGGCGGCGGCTTCCTGCGCGGCGGCGGTTTCCGCTTCGTCGGGCAGGTTCAGGGCTTGGTTTTCCTGTTTCAGACGACCTTTGCGCTCTTCGTGCTTGGCAACGGTTTGTTCGGCATGGGCAAGCTGCTGCTGCTTCAACGCTAACTCGCGGCGGATGCGGTTTGCCTCGTCCTGCTGGGTTTGGAAGGCGGCATTGAGCGTGGCTTGGGCTTCTTCCAATTCGGGCAGACGCTCTTCGTGTTCGGCAACCTGCATCGCCCATTCCGCCAATTCGGTTTGCTTTTCTTCAGCCTGTAACTCGTTTTCTTCAAGCTGTACGCGGATTTGCTGCTGCTCCTGATGGATGCGCTGCATCTGCGCCTGCGCCGCCTGCTTGTCGCGTTCAATGCGTTGGTGCAGGTTTTGCTGATGGCGGATTTGTTCTTCCAAACGGGCAATCTGCTCGCGCAACACGCCGCGTTTGTTGCTCAGTTCGTGTACCGCCTGCTGCTGCGACTGTTCGGCGGTTTGCAAGGCGTGTACTTCGTCGTTCAACGCCTGAACCTGCGCGGCGGTTTCATCCTGCTGCGCCTGTAAAGACTGATGCTGCGCGGTCGCTTTATCGGCGGCGGCAAGCGATTGCTGCCATTGGGCGTAATCGAGCAAATCCTGTTGTTGGTTCAACTGCGCGGTCAGGGATTTGTAGCGTTCGGCGGTTTCCGCCTGTTTTTCCAGCTTTTCCACCTGACGCGCCAATTCATTCTGCAAATCGCCCAAACGCTGCAAATGCTCGCGCGTGTCTTTCAGACGGCCTTCCGTTTCCTTGCGGCGTTCCTTATATTTGGACACGCCCGCCGCTTCCTCGATATAGGCGCGCAACTCCTCCGGCCGCGCCTCGATGATGCGCGAAATCATCCCCTGCTCGATAACGGCATAACCGCGCGCGCCCACGCCCGTACCCAGAAACAAATCGGTAATGTCGCGGCGGCGCACGGTCTGATTGTTGATGAAATAAGTCGATTCGCCCTGACGCGTCAGCTGCCGCTTGATGCTCACCTCGGCATACTGCCCCCACGCCCCCTGCAAACTGTGGTCGCTGTTGTCAAACACCAGCTCCACCGAAGCCCTCGGCGCAGGACGGCGCGTCGCCGCACCGTTAAAAATCACGTCCTGCATACTCTCGCCGCGAAGCTGCTTCGCCGAAGCCTCGCCCAACACCCAGCGCACCGCGTCAATCACATTCGACTTGCCGCAGCCGTTCGGCCCGATAACCGCAACAAGCTGCCCCGGAACATGAATCGTGGTCGGGTCGGTAAAAGATTTGAAGCCGGAGAGTTTGATGTGGGTCAGGCGCATGGGATAAGGGTGGGGAGAAAAAAATAAAGTGGGATTTTATACTAGTCTTCCCGCGAAAAACCAAATTCTTGAAAACAAATCCGACAGTCTGCCGCCCTCGCCTGAAAATCAGGTTCGACGGGCAGCACGCAAACTGAAAATAAGCAATTTGCAGCAACCTGATTCTTCAAATGCGTCAGCAGGAAAACCAATAATTCAATGCCCCGCTCGAAACAGGCATATAATATGCACCTTATCGCAAACAAATTGGAAGGAACCGACGATGGACGGACAAATGGCGCTTTTTTGTTATGAGGAACTGCCGGTTTGGCAGGCAGACGAGATTCCCGACGCGCTGCGGGCGGGTCATGCGTTTGACGAAGGGGAATGGGCTTGCCTGAACGTATTGCAAGGTCGTCTGAAATTGACGGAAGCTGATAATGCTTCTGTCGAGCTGACTGCCGAAGACGGCGATCACATGATCGCGCCGCAGCAACAGTTTACGGTCGAGCCTTTGACGGATGACACGGAAATCAAGCTCTCGCTTTATTGCGCGGCAAAAGATTATTTCAATAAGAAATACGGCATGAGCGCGACCCATTCGGCGGTAGTGGCGGCTGAAAATATCGTTCCTGCGGGCAAGGCTTTGGATATGGGCTGCGGTCAGGGGCGCAATGCGCTGTTTTTAGGTTTGAAAGGATTTGACGTAACCGCCGTGGACAACAATCCGCAGGCTGTGCAAAACGTCAACGAGTTGGCACGCATCGAAGACCTGGACGTGCGGGCGGTAGAATATGATTTGAATGCCGCCAACCTTCAAGATCATTTCGACTATATCGTGGCGACGGTTGTGTTTATGTTCCTGTATCCGCGTTTCGTGCCGCAAGTGATTGCCGATATGCAGGCGCACACCAACCCGGGCGGCTACAACCTGATCGTTTCGGCGATGGACACTGAAGACTTCCCCTGCCCCATGCCTTTCCCGTTTAAATTTAAAGAAGGCGAGTTGCGCGAATACTACCGCGGCTGGGAGATTGCCGAATACAAGGAAGAACTCGGCGCCATGCACGCGAAAGACGCGGCGGGCAATCCGATACAGTTTAAGTTTGTCACTATGTTGGCGAAAAAGCCAGAAGCGTAAACGGACGAGGTCGTCTGAAAGGTTTTCAGACGATCTTTTGGCATCCACTTTGTTACGACGCTTTGAACTTTTCCTACCTGCCATCAATTGGCAACCTCAAAAGCCGGATTGTGTCGGCTAGAAGCGGTTTCGAATCAACCACGCATTATCGACAACTCCAAAAAACAAAAGGTCGTCTGAAACCTTTCAGACGACCTTTTTATGATCAAACAATCAGTTGCTCAACACGTCTACGCCTTTGGGCGGAGTGAACTTGAATGCGCCGCGGGAGAGGTTGGGCTTGGTGTTCAAGCCGCCGAAGGTAATGGAGGTTTGGTTGCCGAAGCTGTCTTTCAGCTGCATGGCGGCGAGGTTGTCGCCTTTGAAACCAATGCGGATGTATTGGTAGCCGGCATTGTTTTTCTTGGGCGTTGCCAAGACGTAGTCGATACCGTTAGACGAGCCGTCTTCTTTGAGGGAGTAGCTGCTGTCGAGGGCGTTTTTATTGGAGAGGATGGCGGCGGGGCTGTCGCCGATGGTTTGGTCTTGGGCGGACTTGGTCACTTGCGCCAAATCAACGTCGTAGAGCCAAATGGTTTGGCCGTCGCCTACGATGGTTTGTTTGTAGGGTTTGGTGTATTCCCATTTGAAGAGGCCCGGACGCAGGATTTTGAAAGTACCGTGTGCAGTTTGGGTTTTCTTTTTGCCTTGGACGGTTTGGGTGAAGCTGCCGCTGATACCGTCGGCGTCGTTGTTGAATTTCTTGAGTGCATCCACTGCGCCTGCCTGTGCGAAACCGATGGTCGCGGTCAGGGAACAAGCGGCGAGGAATTTGAACAGGTTGTGTTGTTTCATCATTATTTTTCCTTGTTGGAAGGGGTGTGGCGCCCAGTATCGATGTTACAAAATAACAATGCAAGCCGCTTATGGGCGGTTTACATTTTGCAAACAGTGTTTCCCGAGGGCTAATTTTTTGAAGCTGCGGGATTTTTTCCTGCGGAAAAGACAATCGGGTTTCACAATTCTTTAATGTATGCCGACTGCGCAAACTGTGGTATTTAATGGTTTTTGACGCACAACGCCAAATTGTAAAGATTATATTCCTTATACTGTTTTTTTTAAACGCTATAATGTTTGTTTTCCGAAAAACGGCAGACTTGGAATGAAACCTGATATCTATGCTTTGCTGGAACTTGCCCTGCTTTCAGACGACCCCGATGAAAAAGGACGGCTGACGGACGAGGCGTTTGCCGCCGTTCAGAACATGGATGGGGCTGAAACAAACGCTGCGCCGCTGGACTTCCGCCACGCGGGACGGCCGCCGAAGCCTGTTTTGGTCGCGCCGTCGCAGCTGACGCCGCGCAAGATGAACACGGCCGAAGGCTATGCGGCGATGCTGCACGCAATTGCGCATATCGAGTTCAACGCCATCAATCTGGCTTTGGACGCGGCATACCGTTTCCGCACGCTGCCGTTTCAGTTTGTGCGCGACTGGGTGCGGGTGGCGAAGGAAGAGGTGTACCATTTCCGCCTGATGCGCGAAAGGCTGCGCGCTTTCGGCTTCGATTACGGCGATTTCGAGGCACACAACCATTTGTGGGACATGGCGTATAAAACCGCCTACGACCCGCTGTTGCGCATGGCGTTGGTGCCGCGCGTATTGGAGGCGCGCGGGCTGGACGTTACGCCGGGGATACGCGCGAAGGTGGAACAGCGCGGCGATTCGGAAACCTGCGGCGTGTTGGACATCATTTACCGCGACGAAGTGGGCCATGTCGCCATCGGCAACCATTGGTATCAACACCTCTGCCGCGAACGCGGTTTGGAACCTGTTGCCCTGTTCCGCAGTCTGATTGCCCGTTACGATATGTTTATCTTCCGCGGCTATGTGAACATCGAAGCGCGCGAAAAGGCAGGCTTCAGTCGCTTCGAACTAGATATGTTGGAAGATTTCGAGCAGGGTTTGAAACAAAGCAAAAAGGTCGTCTGAAAACCCCGAATCCGGATTTTCAGACGACCTCTGTTTAGGAACGTTATGCCTCACCATCACGAACACCATCATCATGCACACGCCCACACGCATACCGCCAACAAAAAAGTATTGCGCGTGTCGTTCGTCATCATCGCCGCCTTTATGCTGTTGGAGGCGGTCGGCGGCTGGCTGACCCACTCGCTCGCGCTACTTTCCGACGCGGGGCATATGTTCAGCGACGCATTTTCCTTGGGTGTGGCGTTGTGGGCGTTCAAACTCGGCGAAAAAGAAACCACGCTGCAAAAGACCTTCGGCTACAAACGTTTTGAAATCCTCACCGCCATGTTCAACGGCTTGTCGCTGGTGGTCATCGCCGTGCTGATTTTCTACGAAGCCGTCAAACGCCTGCTTTATCCGCCCGAAATCGCCACGCTGGGAATGCTCGTTATCAGTGTCGTCGGGCTGCTGGTCAACATCGGCGTAGCGGTTTACATGCTGAAAAACAGCGACACCGAAGCCAACGTCAACATGCGCGGCGCGTATCTGCACGTTTTAAGCGACCTTGTCGGCTCAATCGGCGCGATTGCCGCCGCCGTACTCATGATGGCGTTCGGCTGGAAATGGGCGGATCCGCTCGCCAGCGTGTTCGTTGCCGCGCTGGTCGGACGCAGCGGCTGGAGCCTGCTCAAACAAACGCTGCACATCCTCATGGAAGGCGCGCCCGAAAACATCCACACCGACGACCTGCTCGCCGTCATCCGCAACACCGACGGCGTCAAATCCGTCCACGACTTACACGTCTGGACGATTACCAGCAATATCAACGTTTTATCCTGCCACATCGTCGTAGACGGCAGCATGACCGTTGCCGAATCCGAACAAATCGCCTACCGCATCGAACACGAGTTGTCCCACAAAAACATCGGACACTGCACCATCCAAATCGAAAGCGAACACCACCCGCATAAAAACGAGATTTTGTGTTCGCCCTATGCAGAAGCACATCACAGCCACAGCCATTAAACCAACAAAGCCGTCTGAAAACCTTTCAGACGGCCTCCACCAAAGGAAAACACATGATACAAGCCGTATTGTTCGACCTCGACGGCACGCTCGCCGACACCGCCCTAGACCTCGGCGGCGCACTCAACACCGTATTGCGCCGCCATAACCTGCCCGAAAAAAGCATCGCGGAAATCCGCCCGTATGCCAGCCACGGCGTGGCCGGCCTTTTGAAAATCGGCGTCGGCATGACTGCCGAACATCCTGATTTCGCAGCATGGCGGCAAGAGTGCCTTGAAGCATACAGCCTTTGCTATGCCGACAAAACCACGCTGTTCGACGGCGTGAACGAAATGATTGCCGAACTCGACAAACGCGGCATCAAATGGGGCATCATCACCAACAAACCCATGCGCTTCACCGACAAACTCGTCCCCAAACTCGGCTTCGTCATCCCGCCCGCCGTCGTCGTCAGCGGCGACACCTGCGGCGAATCCAAACCCAGCGTCAAACCCATGCTGTATGCGTGCGAACAAATCTATGCCGACCCGCAACACACGGTTTACGTCGGCGACGCCGAACGCGACATGCAGGCCGGACGCAACGCGGGCATGAAAACCGTACTTGCCGACTGGGGCTATATCGCCGCCGAAGACCAAACCGAAACATGGCCGTTCGACCACCGCATCGCATCGCCTTCGGCATTGCTGAAGATTCTGTAAAACGAAAAAAGGTCGTATGAAAACTTTCAGACGACCTTCTTCAAATCCGCTTCCTTATTTCTTCTTCAAATAAACGCCGCTTTCGATATGGTGCGTAAACGGGAATTGGTCAAACAACGCGGCGCGTTCGACAGTATGGGTTTGGCAGAGGGTGTCGAGGTTCGCGCGCAGGGTTTCGGGATTGCAGGAAATATAGATAATGTTGTCAAACTGGCAAACCAGCTTCAACGTTTCATCATCGACGCCGGCGCGGGGCGGATCGACAAAAATCGTCGAAAAATCATACTCTTTCAGCGAGATGCCCTGCTCTTGCAGGCGGCGAAATTCGCGGCTTTGCGTGTAGGCTTCGGTGAATTCTTCGGCGGAGAGGCGGGCGATTTTGATGTTGTCTCTTTGGTTGGCTTCGATGTTCCACTGTGCGGCGTAAACGGAAGTTTTGGACACTTCGGTCGCTAACACCTGACGAAAATGCTGCGAGAGCGGCAGGGTGAAATTACCGTTGCCGCAGTAGAGTTCGAGCAAATCGCCGTCGAGATTTTGCGCAACATCACACGCCCAGCCGAGCATTTTTTCGCACACGCGGGCGTTGGGCTGGGTAAAGCTGCCTTCGACTTGGCGGTAGCGGAAGGTTTTGCCGTTTACGTTCAGCTCTTCGGTTATATAGTCTTGAGTCAAAACAATTTTCTGCCCCCTACTCCGACCGATGATATGGATGCCCAATTCACGCACCAAAGTTTCGGCGACACGCTGCCACGCTTCGCCCAGTTTTTTGTGGTAAATCATGGTAACGAGCATCTCTCCGCTCAGTGCAGACAGAAATTCAACGGCGTACCAGCGGTTTTTGAGTTCGGGATTTTGCGCGGCGGCTTCGATGAGCTTGGGCATCAAGGCATTGATGGATTCGGAGGCGGCAGGAAATTGGTCGCAACGTATCAGGCTTGCGCCGCTTGCTTTCTGCCCGCGCTCGAACATGGCGTAAAACATTTCGCCGCCTTCGTGCCAAATACGGAATTCGGCGCGCATCCGGTAATGCTGTTCGGGGGATTCGAAAACTTGAATTTCAGGAAAATCCAAACCTTGAAAAAGCTGTTGCAAGTATTGGATTTTTTGGTCGAGCTGTTGCGTATAAGCGGTCATGTCAGATTAATCTAATAAAAACAATCAGCGCATTATAATATAGTTCAAAGAGCAGATTACGGCACTGCGCCAAAAACAGCAAACCCACCGCCCCAATACCCCATAAATGCCTTCTCAAGCAGTTTCAAAAAATTTTGGAAGTCACTCGGGCAGCCGTTATTTTTTCTGATCTACAAGCAAAAAAGCATACCTAAATTTCAGCAAAACTTCCGGCCCGGCATTCCATCGATTTACCCATTCAATCTATATTGATTAAGTAAAAATAACATTATAGAATATTCACTCTTTTTAACATTTCATCTTGGGTACCCATCATGTCCGCCAAACGCTTCCTCATTGCCGCCTTCTTGTCCGCTTCCGCATTCGCCGGTGCTGATGTTCATATTGATGAAAGCATCCCCTATCGCGATAAAGAAGAGATTGATAACCGCATCGTATCCGAGTGTTTAGAAGTCGGCAGCATCATGTCCGAATCCTTGCAGGAAAGCGCGGCAAAAAGCGGGGTGACCGTCGTTCGCGACGGCCTGAAACAAGACACTTACGCAGACATCGCCATCACTTCCGCCATGAGCGCAGGCAATGCCTTTGTGGGACACGCCAAGGGCTTGGCTGTTTCTGTGACTTTGTATATTGACGACAAACAAGTCAAAAAAACCACATTATCCCGCAATTCTATGGGCGGCATGTTTGGCGGTTTTAAAGGTTCTTGTTCCGTCCTGAACCGGACTGCTAAAGTTTTGGGTGCGGATTTGGCCAAATGGATTATCCAAGAACAGAAAAACGCTCAAGCTAAATAAAGCGTTTAATCAAAAGATTGGTTTGCAAGCTCTGCTTCTGCCGTCAAAACCAGTGATAGCGGGGTATCGGTCACACGCTGTACCAATCTTCCTATTATGAGTCAGTGCGAATACAAACGCGCCCCTAAATATAGACAAAAAGGTCGTCTGAAAACATCCGCACCCATGCGAAACGTTTTCAGACGACCTGTTGCTTATCTTAACCGGGATAGAACCTTATTTCTTTTAACGCCCGAAGCCGATATAAGTTTCTCCGCTGCCTTGGTTGCGGCTGCGCCAAGTGTCTTTGGCACCGGTTTTCGAACCCAAGGGCGTATCTTGTTCGACCTGCCACAATACATCATTGCTGCCGCCGATAGGATGCGAACCGCGCATACCGACATAGCTGCCCATGTCGCTTACGCCGTTATTGGAAATTCTGTGGCTGCCGTATTGGGTGCTGGAAGCCTCCACTCCGGCTTTCAAATCGCCGTAAAAATGAACTTCCGCCGCAGCCAGCGCAGGCAGTGCGAGTAAAGACAAAATCAGAATTTTCTTCATTATGAAATGCTCCTTATGTGACATCCCTTCTGCACAAGCAGGCGGGAAGGGTTAGTGCAAGGCGAATTCTACCGTCCTAAAAGTTTGTGTTTGAACGAAGAAAGAAAATTCATGCAAAGGGTCGTCTGAAAAGCGTCAAATCAGATTCAAACTTCCCATGCCGACCGTATACGTTTTGAACGGCAGATGCGCTTCAAACCGAAGCCGCGCCTCGCCATCCGGGGCTTTACCATCCTGCGCAAAATGAAAACGCGCCCATCAAAACCGCAGCCATTACAGACACACCGGCTTTCGCTATAATGGAATACACCCTCCACTTGGCGCGAAAGAAATATTTATGAATCCCGAAAACACCCTGTGTCTGATTATCGACATCCAAGAACGCCTCCTCCCCGCCCTGCACGACAAAGACGATATGCTGCACCACAGCCGTATCCTGATACAGGGGCTTCACGCCTTAGGCGTCCCGTTTGCCGTGACCGAGCAATATCCGAAAGGATTGGGCAAAACGGTTCCCGCCGTATCGCTGCTGCTGCCTGAAACTACGCCCTTCATCGAAAAAACCCGTTTCTCCGCCCTCTCCCCCGAAACACACGCGATTTTGACGCAGGCAGCCGTCCAAAACATCATCTTAATCGGCGCAGAAACCCATATCTGCATGTTGCAAACCGTATTGGATTTGCGCTTGGAAGGCTTCAATGTTTACATCCCCTTTGAATGCACGACATCCCGTTCCCCCACAAACAAAGAAAACGGGCTGGCGCAAATGCGCGAAGCCCGCGCCACCGTTTCCAATGTGGAAAGCATTTTGTTCCAATTGCTGGGCGACGCCCGCCACCCCGCCTTCAAAACCGTTTCCAAACTGATTCAATAGCCTGTTAAGGTCGGCGGATTCGCATTTGAAGTGCAACTTTCCATAACAGAAAAAGGCCAGTATGC
>CALDNV010000271.1:0-12638 GCA_937914605.1 uncultured Neisseria sp. | reverse complement strand
AAGTCATACTGAGCGAACCGGCAACAAGGTTGTCATTGAAAAACGTAATGGCATCATCCGGCTCGCGCAATGCCATAATACAAAGAAAAGGCAGATAATGTTCCGGCGTCGGCACGGAGAGCATCGCCTTTTCGCCCAGCCGTTCGTAATGAATCAAAGTATCGTCATCCCGCTCGACAATCGCCTGATTGACCGCTTCGCGGAACGCAAACGCCCAATCATAACCCGCGCCGATTTGATTGATATGCGCCCTACTCATCATGCTCAAATTATGAATAATATTGCCGCTGCCGATAATCAACACACCCTGTTCGCGTAAGGCGGATAATTTTTTCGCCAAATTGAAATGCCATTCCGCCGACTGCAAACGGTTAAGGCTGAGTTGTACCACAGGAATATCGGCATCGGGATACAGAAATTTCAGCACCGCCCACGCACCGTGATCAAAACCGCGTGTCGGATTCAGCCCGATATTCTCCGGTTGCATTAACGACCGCACCTGCTCCGCCAATTCAGGCGAACCGGGTGCTGGATACTGCACTTGGCTCAGCTCTTCAGGAAATCCGTAAAAATCGTAAATCATTTCAGGATGTTCACCCGATGTAACCTGCAAACGACTGCCATACCAATGCGCCGAAATCATCAAAATCGCCTTGGGTTTGGCAAACTTTTGCGTAATCAGGCTGAGATTTTGGTTGAACGGATTTTCCTTATCCAGCACATTCATCGGACTACCATGCCCGACAAACAATACAGGCATTTTTTTCATCATTGCCTCCTTAAAATATTTGATGAGGCGGATTGTACGGATAAATGATTAAGCAATAAATCTCAATTTACGAACAATATAATTTCCCAATAGGAAATGATGAAATATTTTTTAGCTTTGCTGCAAAGTTAAAAAGAGGTCGTCTGAAAGTTGAGTTTCAGACGACCTCTTGTCCTAAGAGACCGTTTTAATCAATCTCTTTTGCCAATATTCAACCGTTTGCCCCATCAAGCCTCGTCTGTGCTTGACCCGGCTTTGCCGTTCTCCTACAAAGTTTTCAGCAATACTTTCCACACCGACAATTTGGGATTGTGCTGTCTGCCTTAACCAATCAAGTCCATTTTGCGTCATATACCGGTTCATTTCCAACATCACGCCTGCTTTTTATCAACAAATGCTGCGCCCGTTTTGGATGAGGTCGTTTTGCACGGTTTGACAAGTGTCGTTTTGCACGCCGTTTCCCGCCCATTTTTTGAGCATTTCAAAACCTCGGTCGTCTGAAATTTGACGCCACCCTGTCCAAGTGTTATTAATAATTCCTATTCACAAACAAACAGGAACAAACATGAAAAAAGTTGGTAACAAAGTGGTCGTTGTGGGCTTGGGCGCGGTCGGTGTCAGCTACGCCTATTCCATGCTCAACCAAGCCTTGTGCGACGACATGGTTTTAATCGACATCAACCGCACGCGCGCGGAAGGCGAAGCGCGCGACTTCCGCCACGGAATGCCTTATGCCGCCTCGCCTGCGCGTATTTACGTCGGCGATTACGATGATTGTTCGGATGCGGACATCGTGTGTATTTGCGCGGGCGCGGCGCAGGCTCCCGGCGAAACACGTTTGGACTTAATCGACAAAAACCTGCGCATCTTCCGCGACATCGTTTCGAAAGTCATGGCTTCGGGCTTTGACGGCATCTTCTTAGTTGCCTCCAATCCTGTGGACGTACTGTCTTATGCCGTCCTGCGCTTTTCAGGTTTGCCCAAAGAGCGCGTTATCGGCTCGGGTACCATCCTTGACTCCGCCCGTTTCCGCGTTTGTCTGGGCAACGAGTTCGACGTCGCGCCTTGGAGCGTCGATGCCATGATGATCGGCGAACACGGCGACAGCATCATTGCGCTTTGGAGTACTGCCAACATCGCGGGTATGTCGGTTCAGAAGATGTTGGAACAATCAGAAGACGGGCAGGCGCGTATGGACAAAATCTATACCACCGTGCGCAATGCCGCCTACGAAGTCATCGCCGCCAAAGGTTCGACCAGCCACGGCATCGGTATGGGCTTGAGCCGTATCTCCAACGCCATCCTGCACAATCAAGGCGTCGTTCTGCCTGTTTCCACCTTGCTTGAAGGCGAGTTCGGACAAAACGGCGTGTATATCGGCGTACCGACCGTCGTCAACCGCCAAGGCGCGGTACGCATCATTGACCTGCAACTTTCAGACGACGAAGCCGAACGCTTCGCCCGATCGGCGGAGCTGTTGAAAAGCTATCAACGCAAAGTCGATGAAATGGTCGGATAAACAGAATCGCCTCTAAGTAAAACGTCGTCTGAAAACCGGCAATTCGGTTTTCAGACGACGTTTTTTATTCACAAACCTAAGTCCTATTTTTCTGCTTTCAACACTCTTTGCCGGCGCGTTTCGCTCAACACCATGCCCGCGCTGACGGAGACGTTCATGCTTTCGACCGTGCCGAACATGGGTATCGACACCAGCATGTCGCAATGTTCGCGCGTCAGGCGGCGCATGCCTTCGCCTTCGTTGCCCATCACCCATGCCGCGCTGTCGGGCAGGTCGCAATGGTAGAGGTCGGCATCGCCGCCCATGTCGGTGCCGATGATCCAGATGCCGTATTCTTTCAGCTCGCGCAGGGTGCGGGCGAGGTTGGTTACGGTGATGTAGGGGACGGTTTCCGCCGCACCGCAGGCGACTTTGCTGACGGTGGCGTTCAGTCCTGCGCTTTTGTCTTTCGGCGCGATGACGGCGTGTACGCCCATTGCGTCGGCGGTACGCAGGCACGCGCCGAGGTTGTGCGGGTCGGTAATGCCGTCGAGTATCAGCAGCAACGGCGGTTCGCTGAGGTTTTCCAATACGTCTTCGAGGTGGACGTGGTTTTTGGAAGCGTCGATAAACCCGACCACGCCCTGATGCCGCGCGCCTTTGCTGATGGCGTTGAGGCGGTCGGCGTCGGCGAAGTGTACGCGCACGTTTTCGTTTGCCGCTTTCTCCAACACGTCGCGCGTGCGGGCATCGTTTTTGCCTTCTTGGACGTAGAGTTCGGTAATCGATTTCGGGTTTTGCCACAGGCGGGCGTTGACGGCGTGGAAGCCGTAGATGAGTCTTTGGTTTGCCATGATTTTGCTTTATAAAAAATTTCAGACGACATTATAACAAGATAAGGTCGTCTGAAAGCAGGTGTAACCGGTTGCACTCAAACGCAGCCGCCTACCGCATCAAATACCCCAACAGCCCCGAACTGCCCACGCCGATCAACACGGTAACCAACATGGAAAACCTGCTTGCAGCAAACACGGTCAGCGCAATGGCTATCAGCTCGTGCGGCTTGTCGGAAACGAAATAAGGCGCGATGACGGAAATCAACACGCAACCCGGCGCGGCTTCCATCACGATTTGCGCACGGCGGCTTAAGGTGCGATTGCGTAAGGCAAAAAAACCGATAAGGCGGGTGGAATACGTTACCGCCAGCATACTGGCAAACAGCAGGAACGACTGCCAAGAGAGCAAATCCTTCATTCCTTCTCTCCCCAAAGATAGGCGGCAAGCAGGCCGGAAATCGCACCCATCGGCACATACCAATGCCCGTCCACCGACAAATAAGTCCCACCCGCCACAATCAGGCTGACAAACCAAGGGCGTGCCGCCTTAAAGCTTTTCCACATACCCCGCAGCAGCACCAAAAATACAGCAGGAAACGCCATGCCGAAACCCCATGCCGCGACATCGCCGAACATCGGCCCGACCGCCGCGCCAAACGCCGCAAAGCCGATCCAAGTGGTATAAAGGATAAAGCACACGCCCGCGTAATAAGGCATATTGAACGCCGGCAGCCCCATCGCCTTGCGCTTTTGGATTTCCGCAAACGCCAGCGCCCAACTTTCGTCGCACATAAAAAACAGCGCGGGCATGGCTTTTTTCAGCGGCATATCCCGCATATAAGGCGCGATTGCCGCCCCCATCAGAATATGGCGCGAATTAATCATGAAGGTAACGGTGGCGATGATCAGTATCGGCAACGGATTTGCCCACAAGTTGACCGCAGCAAATTCCGAGCCGCCGGCAAAGTTCATGCCCGTCATCAGTAGCATTTCCAGCCAACTCATCCCTTTCTGCCCGCCTTGTACGCCGAGTATCAGCGCCCACGGTAAAAGCCCGATAAGCATGGGCGAACATTCTTTGATACCGCGTAAAAATTCGGATTGCGGGGAATTTGGGTGTGTCATTTTGTTGAGAAATTTAAATAGAGTGTGAAGATGAAAAATGAGGGAAGGTATTATAAGTGAAATCGTCAACAATCAGGAGGGCAAGACAAAATCGCAAACAAGGAAACGCCGTATTGCTTTCAGGTCCATTTACAGGAACACCCAAAATACAGTTTGAAATGAAAACAGCCGGATTCTGCAATATGACAGAATCCGGCTGATACAAATCAAATGAACAGGTTTTCAAGAATATCCGAAGTTGGTTGGGCGATTCACATTTTCAGACGACCTTCGATCATCTTTCCATTATTATGAATCCCTGCCCTGATTATAAAGCTTTCAGGCGGGCAATCCGGTTTTCCAAAGAGGGGTGGGTGCTGAGCAAAGAATCTTTGGCATCGCTGGCGATACCCATCGCATTCATTTGCTGCGGCAAATCGCTCGGGTTGCCTTTCAAACGTTGCAGCGCGGCAATCATTTTGGGCGCGCCGACCAGTTTGGCGGCTCCCGCATCCGCACGGTATTCGCGCTGACGGCTGAACCACATCACGATGATGCTTGCCAAAAAGCCGAACACGACCTGCAATACCATGCTGACTAAAAAATATGTGCCTTGCGAAGTGCTGCCTTCGTTGTTGCGTGCAATCATGCCGGAAACGATGCGGGCAAGGAAAACCACAAACGTATTGACCACGCCCTGTATCAAGGTCAGCGTAACCATGTCGCCGTTGCCGACGTGCGCCATTTCGTGCGCCAAAACGGCTTCGACTTCGTCCCGCGTCATGCGCTCGAGCAAACCCGTACTCACCGCAATCAGCGAACTGTTGCGCGTGGCACCGGTTGCAAAGGCATTGGGTTCGGAGGAATGGTAGATCGCCACTTCCGGCGTTTTCAGGCTCCACTGCCTCGCCTGTGCTTCCACAGTCGCCAACAACCACGCTTCCACTTGATTGCGCGGCTGTACGATGACTTCCGCACCGACTGAGTTTTTCGCGATAGATTTGGACATCAACAATGAAATGATCGAACCGGCAAAGCCGACGACGGCCGAGTACACCAGCAGGCTGCCGACCTGATCCGTACTGTGTATGCCAAGTACGGCCAAAACAACGCGGATGACGACCAAAACGGCAATATTGGTTGCGAGAAACAAGAAGATTCGTTTCACCGGGGAGATTCCTTTTTTGGGTATGGTGGGTTTATGTTTTTGATTGATATAAAAGAACAACAAAATTAAACAATATCGGAATATTGAAGTTTACTTTGCACGCTACGCTTTATATCGAAACCGGTTGGAATTCAAATTATCGGTTTGCCCTAAAATTTTCGAGCGAATTCACAATCAGGCTGTAAGACTTATACCGCATTACTGCTAATGCTGCGGTATTTTCTCAAAAAGAGGCGGATTCTAAAATGCCGTACTTGGAAAAGGTATGCAAAACCAAAGTATCATTTTGACTAAACAGGAGATTTAGCGTTAACAAAATGCCATTTTCCCCTCAAAAACGTATTGATTACCCGTCCGAATATACCTAATAAAGACCGTTACTCCTCTTTTGATTGCCACCCCACCCCGAAATCTGATAAATACCGCATATAACATTTACATTAAATCCGTGCGCAAATCATGAAACGCAAAACCTCCCTCAATCTCGTTCTTGCCAGCATTGCGGTTGCCATTGCCTTGATTACGGCTGCGGCTTTTTGGTTTTATCACAGCCCTTACGGTCCGACCATCCCACTTATCCGTACCGGCTCTTCACAATCCATTACCCAACCCGACCGACCATCCCCGAAAATCGTCCAATCTGCGCGCAACCAAATCGGCAAGACCCTGCGTTATGACTCTGCCTACACCAAACTCAAATATCCGATGGGTGACGTACCGATGAAAAAAGGCGTGTGCACCGACGTCATCATCCGCGCCCTGCGCGACCCAAATATGGATTTGCAAGAACTTGTCCATCAAGACATGAGCCGAAACTTCTCCGCCTATCCCAACCGTTGGGGCTTGAAACAACCCGATGCCAACATCGACCACCGCCGGGTGCCCAACCTCATGACTTATTTCACACGCCAAGGCTGGGCGGTACAGGATACGAATTATCAGGCAGGCGATATTGTGACTTGGGAGCTTAAAGGCAACCGCCCCCACATCGGCATCGTCTCCGACCGCAAAATCGGAGACAGACCCTTGATTATCCACAATATCGGTTTGGGAACCCGCGAAGACGACATCCTCTACCGCTATACCATTACCGGACATTTCAGGCTTCCCGTTCAGTAAATTTTCCATCGTGTTACAAACAACCATCCCCAAAGGTCGTCTGAAACCCGATATTCTTTGACAAGGCATCCTGACAAGCGTCCGGATGCCTGAATATTCTGACGCAGGCAGGAGGCGGCTGATCAATACATTTGATAACCAAGCCGGTAAGACGGCCCCACCATAGCCCTTTCGCAACGTTTTTACTATAATCCCCCATTTCCTCCCCTGCCCGTGCATCATGCCCAAAGCCACTTTCTACACCCACGCCGCCGACCCCGCCGCCTTCGCCTGCCGCCTGATTGCGCGCGCCATACGCGACGGCGGGCAGATATTGGTCTGGTCGGATTCCGATGAAACCATCCGCCGCCTCGACCGCGACCTTTGGCAGCAAATTCCCGAAAGCTTCATTCCGCATGAAATTTGGCAACCCGACCAACCCATGTCGTCTGAAACACCCGTATGGCTCGCGTTCGGCGATACTTTACCCGCCGTCCCTGAAAACGCCACCGTCCTCAATCTCTCGCCCGACTTTTGGAACGAAGCCCCCGTCATCCCCGCCCGCGTGCTTGAAATTGTAGGCAGCAGCTTGGAAGAGCTCGCCGACGCCCGAGAACGCTTCAGCGCATACAGAAAAAACGGCTTTACTATCGAACACCACGATATGACGGGCAAAGCCTAAAATCGAAGGTCGTCTGAAAACGGCTTTACACGATAAGCCGAAAATTTAAACAGCCTTGATTCCTTTTGATTCAAACTGGGCTATAATCCCGACTTTCTTTTACTGACCCCTTTTAAAAGACGAAAACATCATGAACAAAACTTTCAAATTCAGCGCATTGGCAATCGCCGCTACATTGGCACTGACCGCCTGCGACAAAAAAGACGCCAATACACCTGCTTCAGCCTCTGCGCCCGCATCGGCATCCGCAGCTTCCGGCGCATCTGCCGCAAAAGACGCATCCTCTATCGGCACACCGGTCCAACAAGCCAGCTACGCAATGGGTATGGACATCGGCAGCTCCCTGAAACAAATGAAAGATCAGGGCGCGGAAATCGACATGAAAGTCTTCATCGAAGCCTTACAGGCTTCTTACGAAGGCAAAGAAAGCAAAATGACTGAAGTCCAAGCACAAGAAGTCATGATGAAATTCCTGAAAGAACAACAAGTCAAAGCGGCGGAAAAACTTCAGGCTGACGCCAAAGCCAACCTGGAAAAAGGCGAAGCGTTCCTCAAAGAAAACGCCACTAAAGAAGGTGTGAAAACCACTGCTTCCGGCCTGCAATATAAAATCACCAAAGAAGGTGACGGCAAACAGCCTAAAAAAGACGACATCGTCGTTGTCGAATACGAAGGCCGCCTGATTGACGGTACCGTCTTCGACAGCAGCAAAGCCAACGGCGGTCCTGTTACCTTCCCCGTCAGCCAAGTCATCCCCGGCTGGGCCGAAGGCATCCAACTCTTGAAAGAAGGTAGCGAAGCCACCTTCTACATTCCGTCCAAACTCGCCTACCGCGACCAAGTCATGCCAGGCGGAAAAATCGGTCCGAATTCCACTTTGGTATTCGACGTGAAGCTGGTTAAAATCGGCAAACCCGAAGATTTCCAACCCGCTCCCGGTCAAGTTGACATTCAAAAAGTCCAATAAGCCTGCGCTTTAACCCGATGCCCGAACCGAATCCGTTTCGGGCATTTCTGTTCTGTATATTCGCAAAACATGGTTTACCCCGTTTCAGACGACCTCCTATCCCATCAAAACCCAAATAAACCCGCGCCATAACATTGTGATTTTGTTTTGCTATACAATAAAACCTACCAACCTCCTACAACCGACGCCATGAAAAACATCGTTATCCTCATCTCCGGCCGCGGCAGCAATATGCAGGCCATCGTCAATGCCGCTATTCCAGACGCCCGCATCGCCGCCGTCCTCAGCAACAGCGCAACCGCCGCCGGACTGGCTTGGGCAGCTGAGCGCGGCATCGCCACCGACAGCCTCAACCACAAAGATTTCCCCAGCCGCCTTGCTTTCGACCAAGCCATGATGGAGAAAATCGATGCCTATCAACCTGATTTGGTCGTCCTCGCAGGCTTTATGCGCATCCTCACGCCCGAATTCTGCGCCCATTACTCAAACCGCCTGATCAACATCCACCCGTCCATCCTCCCCGCCTTCACCGGTCTGCACACCCACGAACGCGCCCTTGAAGCCGGCTGCCGCGTCGCAGGCTGCACCATCCACTTCGTAACCCCCGAGCTGGACTGCGGTCCGATTATCTCGCAAGGCATCGTCCCGATCCTCGACGGCGACACGCCCGACGACATTGCCGCACGCGTCCTGACCGTCGAACACCGCCTTTTCCCGCAAGCTGTTGCCGATTTCGTTGCAGGTCGTCTGAAAATCGAAGGCAACCGCGTATTCAATTCAGAACGCAACGCCGAAGGACAAACCTTACTCGCGTAATCCTGCCCAATGCGCAGCATCCTACAAGGAAACACCATGAGCCAAAACCGGTTGACCCTTTCGGATATCATTTCCGAATCCGACTACCGTAAACGCCAAAGCAAAGCCATCGATTTATTCAACCAAAGCCTCAAAAACAACCCCGAAACAACGCGGGCGGTATGCGATTTTGTTGTCGGAGACCCGCTCAATAACCGCTCTTTTTCTCCCGGTTTCAAGCTGCACTGCCTAAACTGGCTGATCGACCATCACTTGGACCGCTGTGACGAAAGCTACGAGCAGCATCCTGAAGACGACGGCTTTCCAGAAGGCTTCGACGATTTAATCGATTGCCAGTGGAAATTCAAATGGATCATTCCCATGCTTGCCCGCGACCTCTTTCTCGACAAAAAGGAAATCGAGGAAGCGAACGAAACAATGCGTTACCACTATGAAAACATGCGGTTCAGTCTTTCATCATTTTATAAAACACTGATGCTGCAAAACATCCTGACCGGAGACCACGCCGCCGCCCAAGAAAATTTCCAAAAATGGCAGCAAACCGCCGCAGATGAATTTTCCGACTGCTCCGCGTGCGAACAGTCCGAGCAGGTCAATTTCTACCATTTTATCGGGCAGTACCAAAAAGCCATCGATACCGCCCAGCCCATCTTAACGGGCGAAATGACCTGCGCCGAAGTGCCGCACCTCACCTACTACCCCGTCATCGACAGCATGATAAGGCTGGGCAAATACGAGGAGGCGGAACGCCTTTTGGACGAAGCCATAGACAAAATCAACGTCGAAGAAGACGAAGAGTTCGTCCGCCTGATCCCCCTCTTTTCCCAACTGGCGTACAAACTCGGACAGTCGCAACGCGCCCTCGATTTGATGAACCGGCACGGCGACACCATCATTCGACATGCCCCAAACGACAATATGCTCTATTTGGACTACCTCATCGCGCTTTCTCCTTTTGACGAAAAAGCGGCGCAACATGCCCGCGAGTTTGCCGCAGACTTCGACAAACGCAACGGCAACAGCTATTACCAAAGCCAGATAGAATTTATGTTCGGTTCGGGCAATCTCCAATAACCCAAGCTCGTCTGAAATCCTTTCAGACGACCCAAACAGGAGGAATGACACCATGAAAACACCCACCCTGCTAATCGCCGCCGCCCTCTCCCTAAGCGCCGCAAACGCCTATGCCGCAGGACTGCCCCAATCAGCCACCCTGAAATACTCCGGCAGCTACGGCATACCCGCCACCATGACCTTCACCCGCAGCGGCAACCAATACACCATCGTGTCCAGAATCAAAGTCCCGATGTACAGCATCCGCTTCGAATCCGGCGGCACCATCAGCGGCAACACCCTCCGTCCCAAATACTATAAAGACGTCCGCGGCGGCAAACTCTATGCCGAAGCCAAATTCAGCGGCAACAGCATCACTTACGGCAAAGCCGGTTCGAGCGAAACCGCCAAAACCGGCGGCACGACACTCGACCTCTTTACGCTGGCTTGGCAGCTTGCCGCCAACGATGCCCGCCTGCCGTCCGGCCTGAACATCACCAACGGCAAAAAACTCTACCCCGTCAGCGGCATGACCAAAGTCGGCAGCGAAAACTACAAAATCGGCGGCGGTACCACCACAGTCAACAAATACCGCGTCAAACGCGGCGACGACACCGTAACCTATTCGTTCGCCCCCGCCTTCAACAACATCCCCGCCGAAATCAATTACACCGACGACGGCAAAACTTACGACCTCAAACTCACATCCGTCACCATCAACGGAAAAGCCGTCAAACCATAACGGCGTCAAACCCTTCCCGACAAACGGCCGTTTCCCAAAGGTCGTCTGAAAACCGAACTGCACCCCAAAAGTTGGACATCCCCTCCAAACTATTAAGGTGTAGTTTTTTATCGCCAAACCATACCGATGCGCCTCTGGCGTATTTCCATCTCCAAAGCGTCCGCCGTTTTTTTTCAGACGACCTCGGTTTTTCAGTTGAACCGTATGCGTTTACAGGTTGGCAACCTTAATCCACTATATTTTTCAGATTGTAAACAATATGTTTAGCCTGATTTGGCACACGCTTGAGGCATAGCGGCGAAAATCTTTTAAAAAAGAAAGATATTGTGTTCTTGAATATTCTGTGCTGAAATTACATGACACTACAAAAATAGTGGTGCGTAAAAATATAAAACAGACAAAGGAGAAACTCATGCAATGGTTTTTAGACAACCTCAAAGCCTTTTTTGAAACCATCAGCGGCTGGGTCTGGGGGCCTGTCATGCTGGTGCTGCTGGTCGGCACGGGTATTTTGCTGACCGTCATGTTGAAGGGCTTGCAATTCACCATGTTGGGCTATGCGCTGAAGCAGGCTTTCGTGCCGTCAAAGAAGCATGAAGACGGCGAAGACCACGAAGGCGATATTTCCCATTTCGCCGCTTTGATGACCGCCCTGTCCGCCACCATCGGCACCGGCAATATCGCCGGCGTGGCGACCGCCGTCGTGACCGGCGGCCCGGGCGCGGTATTTTGGATGTGGATGACCGCCGTTTTCGGCATGGCGACCAAATACGGCGAAGGCGTGTTGGCGGTGAAATACCGCGTGACCAACTCCAAAGGCGAAATGTCCGGCGGCCCTATGTATTACATCGAAAACGGTTTGGGTAAAAACTGGAAATGGATGGCGTTGGCGTTCGCTTTATTCGGCACATTCGCTTCGTTCGGCATCGGCAGTTCCGTACAGTCCAACTCAGTCGCTCAAGCGGTTCAGACGAGCTTCGGCGTCGAACCTGTCTATACCGGCATTACGTTGACGGTTCTGACTGCCATCGTCGTTTTGGGCGGTATCAAAGGCATCGCCAAAGCCGCTTCTTTCATCGTACCCGCTATGGCAGTGTTTTATGTGGTGGGCGGTATTTCCATTATCGTCATCAATTCCGATGCGCTGGTGCCTGCCGTCAAGCTGATTTTCTCCGATGCGTTTAGCGCGCAGGCAGTGGCGGGCGGCGCTATCGGCACGGTAATCCGCTACGGCGTGGCGCGCGGCGTGTTCTCCAACGAAGCGGGCATGGGTTCTGCACCGATTGCCGCCGCAGCCGCGAAAACCGACCATCCCGTCCGTCAGGCATTGGTTTCCATGACCGGTACGTTTTTGGACACCATCGTCGTTTGTTCGATTACCGGCATCATTTTGGTCATGGGCCTGCTCGGCGCGGGCGGTGAGTTTGTCAAACCTGAATTGAGCGGCGCGGCACTGACGACTGTGACCTTCCAAAAAATGCTGCCCGGCATCGGCGGCTGGATTGTCACCATCGGTCTGATTTTCTTCGCCTACTCAACCATTTTGGGCTGGTGCTATTACGGCGAGAAATGCGCGGTTTATGTATTCGGCGAGAAATTTGCCGGTCTGTACCGCATCGGTTATGTCTCTTCCGTCATGCTGGGTACAGTCTTGAGCCTTGATTTGGTATGGCTGGCTTCGGATACGTTCAACGGCCTGATGGCATTGCCCAACCTGATCGCACTCCTTTTGATGATTAAAGTCATCGTCAATGAAACGCGCGACTTCAAACAAAAAGTCAAAGACGGAGCGTTGCCGCATTGATGCCTGAGGTCGTCTGAAAGGTGTTTCAGACGACCCGATATCTGTATTTATAGTGGATTAACTTTAAACCAGTACGGCGTTGCCTCGCCTTAGCTCAAAGA
>CALDNV010000270.1:0-4619 GCA_937914605.1 uncultured Neisseria sp. | reverse complement strand
CCGTACTGGTTTAAAGTTAATCCACTATAATTGTCAAACCCAAAAACATAATAAAGGTCAGATATGAGTGATAGAGGTCAACTGTTTGTCGCCCCTCCGTTTGAAAACCACAGCCCGCTGACTTGGTATCAGGCGGCAGCTGAACAACCGAATTTCATCCGCGATGAAGCACAGGCGCGGGCGATTGAATATTTGGATCGTTTGTGGACGGAACTGATGATGTTCAAACGCAAACGCAATCGTTTCCTAGGGCGCAGCCTGCGCTCTCCCCAAGTACCGAAAGGTCTGTATTTTTATGGCGGCGTGGGTCGTGGTAAAAGTTTCTTGATGGATGCTTTTTTCGGCTGTTTGCCATACCGCCGCAAACGCCGTGTCCACTTTCATGCTTTTATGGCGGAAATCCATAAGCGTTTGAAAGATTTGAAAAGCGAAGCCAACCCTTTAAAAGCAGTTGCTGCCGAGATTGCCAAAGAGACCCGCGTATTGTGTTTTGACGAATTTCACGTCAGCGATATTGCAGATGCGATGATTCTGGGTCGCCTGCTGGAAAACTTGTTGAGCGAAGGTGTGGTTTTGGTGGCAACTTCCAACTATGCCCCGTCCGAGCTTTATCCCCAAGGTCAAAACAGAAGCAGTTTTCTGCCGACCATCGCGCTGATTGAATCCAGCCTGACCGTCTTAAATGTTGACGGCGGAGAAGACTATCGCCTGCGCACTTTACGTCCTGCCGAGATTTTCTTCGTTCCCAACAATGAAGAAAACGAGCAGAAATTGGCTGATTTGTTTAAAGAAATGGCGGGAATTTCCGAACTGAACCCCGGTGTCAGCGTAATACACGGGCGTGAAATTCCGCACAAAGCCCAATCCGACCGTGCCATTTGGTTCGATTTCCGCGTTTTATGCTTTGGTCCGCGTTCGCAAGCGGATTACCTCTATTTGGCCGAACATTATGAAATGGTGTTCGTATCAGGATTGGAACGCCTGACGCCGCAGGAAAAAGCCGAAGCGCGCCGCCTTACTTGGCTGATTGACGTATTGTACGATTTCCGAGTAAAACTCTGTGCCACCAGCGCGGTAGGCGTAAACGATATTTATGTCGAAGGCGATTTCGCCGAAGAATTTACCCGTACTGCCAGCCGTATGGTGGAAATGCAATCGGAAGTTTATTTGGAGCAACCGCATCTGACGTTGAAAAAATAAGATTCAGGAGAAGAAAAAAGAGCGGCTTTTCCCAAAGTATACTGAAATTTGATAAAATAACAGTTCATTTTCCCCAACCTCAGACTATTGTACAATGCAATAAAAACAAGGACATAATATGGCTATTGAGCGCACGATCTCCATCGTTAAACCCGATGCTGTAGGTAAAAATGTAATCGGCAAAATTTACAGCCGTTTTGAAGAAAACGGACTGCGTATTGTCGCCGCCAAAATGAAGCACCTCAGCGTGCGCGAAGCCCAAGAGTTTTATGCTGTCCATAAAGAGCGTCCTTTTTACGACAGCTTGGTTGCCTTTATGACCAGCGGTCCTGTCATGATTCAGGTGTTGGAAGGTGAAAATGCCGTTGCAAAAAACCGTGAACTGATGGGTGCAACCAACCCCGCCGAAGCCGCTCCCGGTACGATACGTGCCGATTTTGCCGAATCTCTCAGCGTAAATGCCGTACATGGTTCTGACAGTCTGGAAAACGCAGCAATCGAGATTGCCTACTTCTTCAGCCAAAGCGAAATCTGCCCGCGTTAACGATAGATGCCGTTCGAACGTCCGACCGGTTCGGGCGTTTGGACGGTTTTGTCGATATTGTTTGCCTCAATCTGTTTTCAGACGACCTTTCTCAAATGGGGGTCGTCTGAAAATATGATAGAAGGAGCTTGGAAATAAAAGCTGTTTGCTCAACAAGATTCAGGACATGTTCAAACCCACTATGCAACGTCCTAATCCGCCGGATTCGCAAGATTTATCACGACAGCCTTTATTAAAAGCTTTACCAAGAAATAAACCACATGAAAACCAATCTGCTGAATTACGATTTAAACGGACTGACCCATCATTTTGCCGAGATGGGCGAAAAACCGTTCCGCGCCAAACAAGTCATGCGCTGGATCCACCAAGCCGGTGCGCAAAGTTTCGATGAAATGACCGATTTGGCAAAATCCCTGCGCCTGAAACTCAACGAACAGGCAAGCGTGGATGTGCCCAAACTGATGATGGCGCAAGAATCTGCCGATGGGACGCGCAAATGGCTGTTGGATGTAGGAACGGGCAACGGCGTGGAAACGGTGTTTATTCCCGAAGCAGAACGCGGTACGTTGTGTATTTCCTCTCAAGTCGGCTGCGCATTGGAATGCACCTTCTGTTCTACCGGCCGCCAAGGTTTCAACCGTAATCTGACTGCTGCCGAAATCATTGGGCAACTGTGGTGGGCAAATAAAGCAATGGGCGTTACGCCGAAAAACGAACGTGTGATTTCTAATGTAGTCATGATGGGCATGGGCGAGCCGATGGCGAACTTTGATAATGTCGTTACTGCGCTGAGCATCATGCTGGACGATCATGGCTACGGCCTAAGCCGCCGCCGCGTTACCGTTTCTACATCGGGTATGGTGCCGCAAATGGACAGGCTGCGCGATGCGATGCCTGTTGCGCTGGCAGTATCCCTTCATGCTTCCAATGATGAAGTACGCGATCAAATCGTTCCGCTGAATAAAAAATATCCGTTGAAAGAGTTGATGGCGGCATGTCAACGCTATTTGGTCAAAGCACCAAGAGATTTCATTACTTTTGAATACGTTATGTTGGATGGAATCAATGACAAGGCGCAACATGCGCGCGAACTGATTGAGCTGGTAAAAGACGTACCGTGCAAATTCAATCTGATTCCGTTCAATCCTTTCCCCAATTCCGGCTACGAACGATCTACCAATGAAAATATCCGCGTTTTCCGCGATATTTTGCAGCAGGCAGGATTCGTGGTAACCGTCCGCAAAACGCGTGGCGACGATATTGACGCGGCTTGCGGTCAATTGGCAGGACAAGTACAAGATAAAACACGCCGCCAACAAAAATGGCAGCAGATTTTGGTTGAACAACAGAGCTGATTATGAAACTGAACATTTGGCAACCCATTATTTTAACTTTAGTTTTGGGCGCATGCGCCGGCCCGAAAGGTCCAAGCAGAGCGGAACGTGCGACACAGGTCGCCAATATCAAAACCCAGTTGGCTATCGAATACATGCGCGGGGGCGATTACCGTCAAGCAACGGTAAGCATTGAAGAGGCATTGAAAGCAGACAGCAGCAATGAAGATGCATGGCTGGTTCGCGCGCAAATCTATCAATATCTCAAAGTGCGCGAAAAGGCGCAGGAAAGCTTCCAAAAAGCCCTATCTTTGAAACCTGACAATGCGGAAATCAACAATAACTATGGCTGGTTCTTGTGCAGCGAGATGAATAATCCTGCCCAGTCCATCAGTTATTTTGACAAAGCCCTGGCCGATCCGACTTATCCTTCTCCGTTTATCGCCAACCTCAACAAGGGTATTTGCAGCGCGAAGATGGGACAATATTCGCTGGCAGAAGCTTATCTCGAACGCTCTTTGGCTGCGCAACCTCAATTCCCGCCTGCGTTTAAAGAATTGGCAAGAACCAAAATGCTGGCAGGCAATTTAAACGAAGCGGACTATTATTTCCGTCAATACCAAAGCAAAGTCGATGTCTTGCAGGCAGATGATTTGCTGCTGGGTTGGAAATTGGCGACTGCTTTGGGCAATAGCCAGGCAGCCTACGAATACGAAGCTCAGTTAAGGGCAAACTTCCCCTATTCGGAACAATTACAGGCAGTAACCACAGGTAAGTAACTTCATGGAAAATCAAAAGAAAAACGAATACGACATTCAAGCTGCCAAATCATTGGGTGATGAGCTGGGACAACTCAGACAAAAATCAGGTTGGGATATTGACGAAGTAGCGAGACGGTTGAAACTGTCTGCCGAACAAATTGAAGCACTCGAAAAAGGAGACTATTCTTTCTTTTCAGGATTGGTCTTCGTTATGGGCTATCTGCGTTCTTATGCCCGTCTGTTGAAAATCGACGAAGCAACCATTACAGGTCGTCTGAAAGCCATTTCCGCGCCGGAAGAAGACCATGTCTATCTGGTTGATCGCAAACAAAATGCCGGCTTGAACTATCAAGATGGTGAAAAAGTCGGTTTTCCCAAATGGGTTTTGGGCATGGCGGCGCTCATCCTGCTTGGCGGCGGTATTTATGTTTGGCAAAGCAAGTCCAATCATGAAAACGAACAACAAGTCGCGCAAAACAGCGATGCAGTACGCAACAGTATGCAGACGCCGGATTTGAAAAAAGAAAATGTTGCCGTTTCCAATATGGCAGAAAACGGCAAACAAGAAATATCCAATGCCGAAAAAGCAGCTTCAAGTGTCGCCGCATCCGAAGCAGCGGCATCCGCACCTGAAGTCAAAGTCGATTCAGACGAGCTTTGGATTAAAGTCCAATACCGAAGCAATCTGATTATTACCGACAAGAAAGGTACCATGATTTTCAGCCGGATCATTCCCGCAGGAAGCGAAAGGCGTTTTAAAGGCGGTGCGCCCTACAATGT
>CALDNV010000269.1:0-4827 GCA_937914605.1 uncultured Neisseria sp. | reverse complement strand
CGGCCGGGCGGTTGGTTGCTATGATACGGGTGTTTCGATATACAAGGTCGGATTCCCGAATCCGACATTTCCAACAGCAGTATTTCGGAAACGATAGATGCATCAAATGTTTTTGTCGAATACAAGTATCCGACCTACATCTCTATTTGCCCCTTCGGTGTGCGTTGTAGCGCGTGGGCTTTGCCCACGAAAATGGCGGGTAAAAGAGGTCGTCTGAAAATTTAATGGGTTTCGTGTGGGCAAAGCCCACGCTACGGGTTTGCGGTGATTTTTAGGTAGTAGAACCCACGCTATGCAGCTAATGACTTAATCCCCCTTCGTAATACCTGCTTTATCCAAGCTTCGCTTCCTCCCCGAACACTTCCTGCCACAATTTCCTGACATTGCCGTAATGGGACAGCAATTCGTCGGTTACTTCGGTTTTTTCCGCGTCGCGCAGTTTGGTGTTGTGTTGCTGCTGGCGGTAGAAGCGGTAGGCGGTGCGGCTTTGCTCGGCAAGGGTTTTGTCGATGAGGCCGCAGTCGGCGGCGATGTTCAAGAGGGCGATGTTGCCGTAGTTGTCGAGGAGTTGCGGATATCGGCGGGCATGGGCAAGGATGAGGTATTGGACGATAAATTCGACGTCGACCACGCCGCCGCGTGCGTATTTGACGTTGCTGTCAACCGGCGGATGGGTAGGGAACATTTTTTCGCGCATTTCGATGATTTCGCCTGCCAAGGCGGTTTGGTCGCGTTCGGCGGTGAGGATTTCGGTGCGGATGCGGTCGAAGGCCGTCTGAATTTCGGGTGTGCCGCAGATGAAGCGGGCGCGGGTGAGGGACTGGTGTTCCCACGTCCAGGCGTTTTCGCGCTGGTATTTTTCGAAGGCGGCGATGCTGTGGGCGAGGAAGCCGGCGTCGCCGTTGGGGCGCAGGCGCAGGTCGGTTTCGTAGAGGCTGCCTGCGCCGGTGGCGGCGGAAAGCCAGTTGGTCAGGCGGCGGGCGAGGCGGCTGTACACGTCGCCTGCGTCGGGATGGGGATCGTCGTAGAGATAGACGAGGTCGAGGTCGGAGGCGTAGCCGAGTTCTTTGCCGCCGAGTTTGCCGTAGCCGACGACGGCGAATTGCGGTGTGTCGCGGTGTTTTTTGGGCATGTCCACCCACGCGCACGGCAGGGCGGCGGCGAGGATGGTGTCGGCGAGGGCGGAGAGTTGGTCGGAGAGGGATTCTACCGTCCACAGTCCGGCGAGGTCTTGGACGGCGAGGCGGAAGACTTGGGCGTGTTGGAAGCGGCGCAGGGTGTCCATTTGCGCTTCGGTGTCGCCGCCGCAGGCTTTGAGGTCGTCTGAAAGGGCGGCGGCAAGGGCTTGCCAGTCGAACGCGGTATCTAAAAGCTGCGCGCTGATGAGTTCGTCCAGCAGAATCGGATATTTGCTCAGATATGCCGCCACCCATGAGCTTTGGCTCATAATCTGCGCCAGTTGCGCCAAGGTTTGCGGATGTTCGTTGAGGAAGGCGAGATAGGCGGAGCGGCGGCTGATGTTTTCGAGGAAGTCAAACAGCCGCATCAGCGTATCGGTCGGATTGTTTTGCTCTGCCGCCGCTTGTACGAACAGCGGCACAATGGCGTCAAAACGCGGCTGGGCGTGTGCGGAAAGATGGCGGTATTTATGACCGTTTCGGATTTGGTCGAGCCTTGCAGCGATGGTTTCGGCATCGAACCCGTGTTCTTTCAGACGACCTTGCCGCTCTTCTTCGTCAGGCTTTTCCTGCCATGCCCATTGCCATTCGCTGTTGGCTAGGGTTTGCTCTTCGGGTTCGCTCAAAATCTCGTTGAACAACTGATTGACCTTGTTCCGATGAACGTTGAGGTCGTCTGAAAAGGCGGCGTAGCTGTCGAAACCCATGCTTTCGGCGAGCAGTTGTTGCTGTTCGGGCGAGGCGGGCAGGGTTTGGGTTTGCTGGTCGTCCCAGTATTGCAGGCGGTGTTCGACGTCGCGCAGGAAGCGGTAGGCGGCAAGGAGGGTTTCGACGTTTTCAGACGGCATAATGCCCAGCTCGGCAAGTTTCTTCAGCGTTTCCTGCGTGCCTTTCAGTTGCAGCGCGCGCATTTGTCCGCCGCGTATCATTTGGAAAATTTGGGCGATAAATTCGACTTCGCGGATGCCGCCCGCGCCGAGTTTGATGTTGTCCGCCATGCCTTTTTTACTGACTTCGCTGCGGATTTGGCGGTGCAGGTTGCGCATCGCTTCATACGCGCTGTAATCCAGATATTTGCGGAACACGAAGGGGCGCACCAGCGATTTGATGTCGTTCGGATACGGCGTAACCACGCGGCCTTTGCACCACGCGTAGCGTTCCCATTCGCGCCCCTGCGTAATCAAATATTGCTCCAGCGCGGTTTCGCTCAATACCAGCGCGCCCGAATCGCCGTCCGGCCGCAGCCGCATATCGACGCGGAACACTTGCCCGTCAGCGGTAATATCGTTCAACAATGCAATCAGTTTCTGCCCGACTTTGGTGAAAAACTCCTGATTGCCCCGTTCGCGCCTGCCGTCGGTGTCGCCCGATTCGGAATAGACGAAAATCAAATCGATGTCGGAAGACACGTTCAACTCATAGCCGCCCGCCTTGCCCATCGCCACCACGCTCAAATGCTGCGGCGATTTGGTATAACGCCCGATCGGCGTGCCGTACATGTCCCGATAATAGGCGTAGGCGAAATCCAGCGCGGTATTGACGGCAAAATCGGCAAACAGCGTAATCGTGCGGGTTACTTCGTTCAAATCGCTGATGCGGTTTATATCGCGCACGATAATCTGCGACACCACATAACGGCGCAACTCGCGCAACTGCCGCGCCAATTCTTCATCGTTTTCTTCCGCGCGGATTTGGTCCCAATCGGCAAAGGCTTGGAAATCCGCTTCGGTTAAAACCTTGTCTAACATGGGCAGGAAAATTTCGGGCTTGAGTTTGGCGTTGTCGAGCTGGCGGGCGAGGAAGAGGGAATGGCGGCGGGCGGTGTCGAGGCGGTTGTCGGACATTTCGGATTCCGTTTGGAAGGATGATAGGAGTGGGATAGTGGATTCACTTTAAATCAGGACAAGGTGAGGCAATGCCGTACTGGTTTAAAGTCAAGCCACTATATCATAGCAATCTTGGAGGTCGTCTGAAACAGCAGAACTCAGGTGTATGAGCGGGTTTGTTTGATGATATGGGAAGTTTGTTATTTGTTCTTGATAGTCAAAAGGTCGTCTGAAAAGCATTTCAGACGACCTTTTGATGTGTTTAAACGGATTAGCCGGTCAGCTGTTTGGTAATCAGTTTTTTCAGTGGCGGGAAGTTGTTGCTGGCGCGCAATACCAAGCCGCGCAGGATTTTGGCGGGTGCGGTTTCATTGGTAAAGAGTTTGAGCAGCATATTGGTGCCGTGGTAAATCGGCTGGGCATGGAGCATATGCTTGGTGCTGTATTTTTCCAGCAGGCTGGCGGCGCCGATGTCTTGACCGCGTTGTTCTGCTTCGAGAACCAGTTTTGCCAAGAGGTCCGCGCTGGATAGACCTAAGTTGAAACCATGCGCGGTAACAGGGTGCATGCCTACGGCGGCGTCGCCGATTAAGGCGCTGCGTTTGCCATAGAAACGTTGGGCAATCATGCCGACCAAGGGATAGTTGTGAATGGTGCTGACCAATTCCATATCGCCCAAACGGCCTTTGAGCTGCTCTTTGACGCTGGCTGCCAATTCTTCGGGAGACATTTTTTTGATGGTGTCTGCCTTGTCGCTATCGACGGTAATGACTGTGTTGGTCAGATGTTCTTCCAAGGGCAGCAGGGCGATGGTGCGGCCGTAGTGGAAGCATTCGTAAGCGGTATGCTGGTTGGACAGGGTATGCTTCATGCGGCAGACAAACATGGTGCGGCTGTAATCGTGCATATCGGAGGAAATGCCCAGTTGTCGGCGGGTTTGGGAGAAGCGGCTGTCTGCTGCCAAGAGTAGGCGGCCGCTCAAAACTTCGCCGTTTTCCAAGATGACTTGGGCTTCGTCTTCGGAAGTTTTGACTTCTTTAACGCCCGTACCGGTCAGAATGGTAACGTTTTCCAGTTTGGATACGACTTCATAAGCAGCTTTGCGGATATTGTGGTTTGAAATCAGATAGCCTAAGCAGTCGGCAGGTTCGCCGCGCGCTTGGGTCGGTTGCGGGAAGTGGAGTTGGTAACCGGACTGCCCGTTCAAGACTTTTGCATCGCGTAAGGGGTAAATTTCGTCTTTCGGAATCAAATCCCACATGCCCAAGCGTTGCATAATTTCGCGGGACAGGTGGGTCAATGCGATTTCACGCCCGTCATAAGGAGGGTTTTGTAAGATTTCTAAAGGGCTTTTTTCAATCAGGGTGATTTTCAAACCGCTGCCGGCCAGTTCTGCGGCAAAACTCAACCCGGCAGGTCCTGCGCCGACGACAAGAATATCGCTGTGTAAGCTCATGAGGCATCCTTTTTGTTAAAGGGGGACGGATAATTTCAGACGACCTTAAGTTTACTGTGTTTGAATGAGATAAGGGTAATCTGCATTGAGTAATTGATTATAGCAAAAGTATCGATTGAATAATTCAAGTATTTATATCGTGAATGATTTTTTACGCTGCGCTTAATGTAAGTCAATGGCGGCAATGTGTTGCGTATCATGCCATATTTTAAAAACAATAAGTAGCGGCTATATGGGTCTGCTTTTTTCTTACGCCAGAGTATGGGAAGGATAAGATTATCATGAGGGCGAAGAGGTCGTCTGAAATTTTGTAGTATAGTGGATTAACTTTAAATCAGGACAAGGCGACGAAGCCGCAGACAGTACA
>CALDNV010000268.1:0-2724 GCA_937914605.1 uncultured Neisseria sp. | reverse complement strand
CTTGAACCCAACGAAACCCACAGCATACGCGCCCTACAAGACCACACCAATATACTGGTCATCAAGCAGCTTACTTACGCTTCCGGCCTGAATAAAAAACTGCGTTTCGGCAAATGTTGCCTATAAAGAAAGAGGTCGTCTGAAAGCCAAAAAAATGGTTTTCAGACGACCTCTTCAACATTCAACCTAATTACTGTTCAAAAAGAACGATAAATCAAAGTTTCAACACAAGACAACTCAATTCTATAGCGGATTAAAATTGCAATAATACAGCGTTGCCAACGCCCTTATGTACTATCCGTACACGGCACCCGTTGCCGCCTTGTCTCATTTTTATTTTAATCCGCTATACATTCTTACTCCCCTTACTCTATTCATCCGCATTCAGTAAAAAAGGTCGTCTGAAATCTTTCAGACGACCTTTTTTATCAATCAAAATCGGCCCAACGATTATTCAGGCGCTTTTTCTTCGCGCGCAGGAGCTTCGGTCAATGCTTTGATAGACAGACGCACACGACCGCGGTCGTCCACTTCCAATGCTTTCACATTCACAACCTGACCGACTTGCAGATAGTCGCTGACGTTGCGTACGCGCTCGTGGGCGATCTGGCTGATGTGTACCAAACCGTCTTTGCCCGGCATCACGCTGACGATGGCACCAACGTTGTTGTCGAGGATTTTAACCACAGTACCTTCGTATACTTTGCCCACTTCCACTTCGGCAGTGATTTCTTCGATGCGTTTTTTCGCAGCATCGCCGGCTTCTTGAGTGGTTGCGGCAATAGTGATGGTGCCGTCTTCCGCGATATTGATTTCAGTACCGGTTTCAGCGGTAATCGCACGGATGGTTTCACCGCCTTTGCCAATGACTTCACGGATTTTGTCTTGGTTGATTTTCATGGTAAACAGGCGCGGAGCGTGGGCAGACAGCTCTTGCGGACCTGCCACGGCAGCTTTCATCTGTTCCAAGATGTGCAGACGAGCGTCTTTGGCTTGCGCCAAGGCAATTTGCATGATTTCTTTGGTAATACCTTGGATTTTGATGTCCATTTGCAGCGCGGTCACGCCTTCGGTCGTACCGGCAACTTTAAAGTCCATGTCGCCCAAGTGGTCCTCATCACCCAAGATGTCGGTCAATACGGCGAATTTGTTGTTATCCAAAATCAGACCCATTGCGATACCGGCAACGTGCGCTTTCAAAGGCACACCGGCAGACAACAAGCTCAAGCAGCCGCCGCAGACGGAAGCCATAGAAGACGAACCGTTGGACTCGGTAATTTCGGAAACAACACGCATGGTATAGCTGAATTCTTCAGGGGACGGCAATACGGCAACCAATGCGCGTTTTGCCAAACGGCCATGTCCGATTTCGCGGCGTTTCGGCGCGCCGACGCGACCCACTTCGCCGGTAGAATACGGCGGGAAGTTGTAATGCAACATGAAGCGGTCGGTGTATTCACCGGAAAGCGCGTCAATAATTTGCTCGTCGCGGGAAGTACCCAAAGTCGCTACGGCAAGGGCTTGGGTTTCGCCACGGGTAAACAGGGCGGAGCCGTGTGTACGCGGCAATACGCCGGTTTGGATGTTCAAAGGACGGACGGTGCGGGTATCGCGACCGTCGATACGCGGTTGACCATCCAAAATTTGGGTGCGGACAACGTCAGCTTCCAAATGTTTGAAAATACCTTTGATTTCGTTGGCAGCCAAAGTATCGGTTTCTTCGGTAATCAGCGCATCTTTTACTGCATTCCAAGCCTCGTCCAATTTAGCGGAACGCGCTTGTTTTTGACGGATTTTGAACGCTTCTTTAATTGCTTCGCCTGCGATTTCGCGCACTTTGGCAACCAATTCTTCATTGGTTTCAGGTGCTTTCCAATCCCATACTTCAGGATTTACTTCATCGGCGAACTCGTTGATGGCGTTAATCGCTACCTGCATTTGGTCGTGGCCGTAAACGACGGCACCCAACATCACGTCTTCAGGCAGGATTTTAGCTTCGGATTCCACCATCAAAACGGCTTTGGATGTACCCGCAACCACCAAGTCCAGCTTAGATTTAGCCAATTCGGCTTTGGTCGGGTTCAATACGTACACGCCGTTTACATAACCTACGCGTGCGGCACCAATCGGACCGGCAAACGGTACGCCGCTCAACACCAGCGCAGCGGATGCGCCGAGCATGGCAGGAATGTCGGAATCAATTTCAGGGTCAACGGAAACTACCATCGCAACGATTTGGATGTCGTGGTAGAAACCTTCTGGGAACAGCGGGCGGATAGGACGGTCAATCAGACGGCTAGTCAAGATTTCTTTTTCGCTTTGTTTGCCTTCGCGCTTAAAGAAACCGCCGGGGATTTTACCAGCGGCATAAGTGCGCTCAAGGTAATCAACAGTCAGAGGGAAAAAGTCTTGACCTTCTTTGACTTCTTTGTTGGTGGTCACAGCGACCAAAACAACTGTATCACCCATCGATACTTTAACAGCCGCGGCGGCTTGGCGCGCGATTTCGCCGGTTTCCAAAGTAACGGTGTGATTGCCGTATTGGAAGGTTTTAACGTGTTTATCGAACATTTCGTTCCTTTCAGAATGCCGCACGCTAAAACACTAATAATGCACACTAAAAGTGAGAATGTGCATAGTTAGGGTTTCAGGTGTGCGGCGGTTGGTAAAAACTATAGTGGATTAAATTTAAATCAGGACAAGGCGACGAAGCCGCAGACAGTA
>CALDNV010000267.1:0-4276 GCA_937914605.1 uncultured Neisseria sp. | reverse complement strand
AGAATCGTTCTCTTTGAGCTAAGGCGAGGTAACGCCGTACTGGTTTAAAGTTAATTCACTATACAATCCGCCTCCTTTATTCTTTATCCCTAACCCATCCCCCGCGCCGACAAACGTAAAAGAAACAGATACGGCACATTATCCAACCATGTCCCAGCCCCTTAAAAACAAATGAAAATATTAAAAACCCACCCACATCGCAATCTAATGCTTCCCAATCTCCCTATTTAAGTTTGCTTATCAATAAAAACAGACAAAGCAGCCCAAGAATATTCAAAAAATATCTTTGAATTCAATATTTATATCAAGCCTTCATTATAAAAATAATATAAACACCCCATTTATTAATTATATTACTGTCAACACTCTAATTTTGTGCTATATTGTGACGAAATAACCATTATTCAGAAATTGAGAAGAAAACTATGAAAACCGCCTCCGACTTCATCCGCGACGACATCAAATCCATGTCCGCCTACCGAATTGCCGACTTGCCCGAAGGCTTCATCAAGCTGGATGCAATGGAAAGTCCGTATCATCCGTTTGCCCGTTTCCCAGAGCTGTCAAACGAATGGCTGCGGCTGATTGACCAAGCGCCGATTCATCTTTACCCCAATCCCGCCGCCAGCGGGCTTCAGGAAACTTTAAGAAAAGCCTTCAACATTCCTGAATCTGCCGCCATAGCTTTAGGAAACGGCTCGGACGAGTTAATCCAATTCATGACCCTGCTCGTTGCCCAATCCGGCGCGACCATGCTCGCGGTTGAACCGAGTTTCGTGATGTATCGGCACAATGCCGAGCTGTACGGCATGAATTATGTCGGCGTACCGCTCAATGAAGATTTCACGCTTGATTTGCCTGCTGTTTTATCCGCCATCGACAAACATCAGCCCGCGCTGATTTTCATCGCCTATCCGAACAATCCGACAGGCGTATGCTTCCGCCGCGAAGAAGTCGAAGCCATTATCCGTGCGGCGCGCGGTATCGTCGTTGTCGATGAAGCATACGGCGCATTCAGCCGCGACAGTTTTCTGCCGCAGGCGGGCAGCATAGAAAATCTGGTCGTGATGCGCACCATCAGCAAAATCGGTTTTGCCGGACTGCGCATCGGCTATGCGGCAGGAAGCCCCGCCGTAATGGGCGAGCTGGCGAAAATCCTGCCGCCCTACAATATGAACCAATTAAGCTTGGCGACCGCCAAATTCGCCCTGCAACACCATGACGCGATTCAGACGACCATCGATATTTTGAAAGCCGAACGCGAACGCGTTTTCAGCGAATTGTCCGCCATAGGTCGTCTGAAAGCCTTCCCCAGCGAAGCGAATTTCATTACCGTGCGTGTTCCCGATGCAGACGCATTGTTTAACACGCTTAAAGAAAACCGCATCCTGATTAAGAAACTCCACGGCACGCATCCGCTTTTGGCGCAGTGCGTCCGCATTACCATCGGCAGTCCCGAGCAAAACGATGCCGTACTGGACATTATCCGCAAGCTTTATGCCTGATTTTTTAAAACCTCACAGAGAGTAAACCTATGACCATCACTCAACTCCACCTTGCCAATTTCCTGCAGCTTGTCGAAGAAGCAGGCTCATTGACCAAACTTGCCCGCAAATGCGGTTACGACAACGCGGCATCCCTGTCCCAACTAAAACGCCGCCTTGAAGAGCAGGCAGAAGACGAAAAAGCGCGCGGCATCCGCCCCAGCCTTGCCGCCAAACTCGAAGCCGGTATGCACAAACGCAAAGGCTGGTTAAACCGCGACCACAGCAAAGACAAAGAAAAAGCCGCAGCCGCCGAAGCCGCCCGCCAAGAGCGTGCCGCCCAAGCAGCCGCAGCCGCCGCACCGGCATTCCATATGCCCGCAGAAGGCCGCGCAGTCAGCATCACCCGCAACACCAGCGAAACCCAAATCACCCTCAACCTCAACCTCGACGGCACCGGACAATACCGTTTCGACACCGGCGTACCCTTCCTTGAGCATATGCTTGCCCAAGTCGCCCGCCACGGCATGATCGACCTCGACATCACCTGCAAAGGAGATTTGCACATCGACGACCACCACACCGTCGAAGACATTGGCATTGTACTCGGACAAGCCCTGAAACAAGCCTTGGGCAGCAAAGCCGGCATCCGCCGCTACGGCCATGCCTACGTCCCGCTCGACGAAGCCTTGAGCCGCGTTGTCATCGACCTCTCCGGCCGCCCCGGACTCGTGTACAACATCGACTTCACCCGCGCCCTCATCGGACGTTTTGACGTTGACCTGTTCGAAGAATTCTTCCACGGCGTCGTCAACCACAGCATGATGACCCTGCACATCGACAACCTCAGCGGCCACAACGCCCACCACCAAGCCGAAACCGTATTCAAAGCCTTCGGCCGCGCCCTGCGCATGGCAGCAGAATACGATCCTCGTATGGCAGGACAAACCCCGTCCACCAAAGGCACCTTGAGCGACGAATCCGTTGCCGTTGAAGTTACCGTTGAAGAAGAAGCGCAAAGCGAAGCGTAATCCGCTTTAAAAAGGTCGTCTGAAAACCGGGAAACAGGTTTTCAGACGACCTTTGCGTTTGCAGCAGGCATTGTTCCAAACAGCAATCGGCAAAAACATCACAAATGAAAGCAGAAAGCATCCGCCCGCCCTCTTTCCCGCATCGGCGCGAACCCATCTTAAATCGCAGACAACCCAAAATATAGTGGATTAAATTTAAATCAGGACAAGGCGACGAAGCCGCAGACAGTACAGATAGTACGGCAAGGCGAGGCAACGCCGTACTGGTTTAAAGTTAATCCACTATAAAAATCCATAGTTCAAATCTCACCCACAAATTCCGTTCTTCAAAAGCATCTTGTCAAACCACGCACCCTGTTTCCCTATCATTACCCACAAACCCCTAAAAGGTCGTCTGAAAACAGGCATAACAAATTTTCAGACGACCTCCGATTTGTCAAACCCGCCCGATTTATGGGAAAATCGCACGATTGAATTTAACGAAGGGCGACACCGTGTTAGACAGAGAAGGCTATCGCCCCAATGTCGGTATCATCTTAATCAACAACCGCAACGAAGTCTTTTGGGGCAAGCGTGTGCGTGAACATTCGTGGCAGTTCCCGCAAGGCGGCATCAAGCCGGGCGAAAGCCCCGAAACCGCCATGTACCGCGAGCTGTACGAAGAAGTCGGGCTGTTGCCGCAACATATCAAAATCGTCGGCCGCACGCGCGACTGGCTGCGTTATGACGTGCCGAGCCACTGGGTACGCCGCGAATGGCGCGGTTCGTATCGCGGGCAGAAGCAGATTTGGTATCTTTTGCGGCTGGTCGGGCGCGACAGCGACATTAATCTGCGCGCCTGCCACCATCCCGAATTTGACGGCTGGCGTTGGCACCAATATTGGGCTCCCGTTGACGAAGTGATTGATTTCAAACGCGACGTTTACTTGGGGGCATTGAAAGAACTCTCCTCCCGCTTCCTGCGCGGCATGGAAAGCTACGAAGACTTTACCGCGCGCCTGCCTTTTGACAACCGATAAAACAACGAAACGCAACGCTTTCAGGTCGTCTGAAAGCGTTGTTCTTCCTTTCAGACGACCTCTTCCCCTATGACTAAAAACAACCAATACAGCGAATCCAGCATCACCGTCCTCAAAGGCTTGGAGCCGGTCAAAGAACGTCCCGGCATGTACACCCGCACCGACAGCCCGACCCACATCTGCCAAGAAGTCATCGACAACGCGGCGGACGAGGCGTTGGGCGGTTTCGCCACTGAAATCGACGTGCGCATCCACGACGACGGTTCGCTTTCCGTGCGCGACAACGGGCGCGGCATTCCCGTCGGGCTACACCCTGTCGAAGGCGTACCCGTGGTCGAACTCGTGTTCACCCGCCTGCACGCGGGCGGCAAGTTCAACAAAAAAGACGGCGGCAGCGCGTATGCCTTTTCAGGCGGCCTGCACGGCGTGGGCGTATCCGTCACCAACGCCCTCTCCACCCGCCTCGAGGTAACCGTCAAACGCGAAGGCAAAATCCACCGCATCGTGTTTGCCGGCGGCGATGTGATCGAACCGTTGGCGGAAGTGGGCAAATGCGCCGTCAAAGACAGCGGCACCGAAGTGCGCGTCTGGCCGAACGGCAAATATTTTGAAAGCCCGAATTACAGCATCCCCGAACTCGAACGCCTGCTGCGCGCCAAAGCCGTGCTGCTGCCGGGCGTGCGCGTTTCCCTGACCCGTCCGGTCAAAGGCGAAGACGAAGCGCATACCCAAACCTGGCACT
>CALDNV010000266.1:0-4272 GCA_937914605.1 uncultured Neisseria sp. | reverse complement strand
CTTTTTCTGTTATGGAAAGTTGCACTTCAAATGCGAATCCGCCGTCGTCTGAAAATTTCAGACGACTTTTTCATGAAGAGTAATCTTAACTGCCGATTAATTTCAAACGTTGACCGGGTGTCACACCATTGGTATTTCGATTCCAGCGGCGAATATCGTTTACATCTACGTTGAATCGGTTGGCGATAGTATTTAAAGTATCGCCTCTGCGAACGGTATAAGAAACGTTTCGGATACTGTTTCGAGTTTTGGCGGGCGCTGCGGTCACACGCAACAGCTGACCTTTACGGATGTTATTGCCTTTGATGTTGTTGGCAATAATCAAGTCAGCAACGCTCAAGTTGTAACGACGTGAGATATTAAACAGCGTATCGCCATCGGCTACACGGTGCATGCCCGCACCTGCGGTTTGAGATTGCTGCTGATTGCCTGCACGGGCCAAACGCGCCTCAGTGCGGCTTTGTTGTTTGGCGGTATTGGCGGCAATACGCTCGCTACGCGCTTTGACTGCGTCGGATGCAATATTGTGTTCGCTAGTGGCTTGTGCGACTGCTACATTTTCAGTTTGAGTACGAAGATTTGAATCTACCAACGCCATCAGTTCATCGGCTGTTTCAGCAGCTTGCGTCGGAGCAGCTTGAGCAGTAGTCAGCTCAGTAGTTGTATTTGCAGCAGTTTGCTCGACAACGGCAGGCTTGCTTTCAGCTTGAGACAATTGGGCAAACACTTCAGGAATACGCTCTTCTTTGACATTTGCCGATGCCAAATCTGCTGAAGAGTCGGTTTGAACGGCGGTTGCAGGTGTGGTTGCGATGTCTGCTTTGGCAACGGTAGTAGGAGTTGCAGAGGCAATTTTGCTTTCTCCGCCAACAGGAGCTGATTGAGCGACAGCAGTTTCGGATACTGCTTTTTTGCCAAGGGCTACATAATCTGTTGGTACTGCCGCAACGGGTTTAATGTTGGCAAAATCCATTGTAGGAATATTTGCTTTTGCCGTTTTGATAGGTGCCATTTCCGGCATATTGGAACGGTAAGTATCCGGTCTGTTATCAACATCGATGAATGAGAGTGTATCAGGTGTCGCCGAATTTGCTGCTTTATTCTTGGCTACCAAAATACTGCGGTCGGAAGACAGGGAGTTATTTCCCAAGCCGTTCAGTCGTTTGATTTCGGCAACGCTCATGCCGGTTTCTGCTGCGATGGCGTTCAAGCTGGTATTGTTTCGGGATGTGTATACGTTCCAAGACAACAAAGTATCGGGATTCGCGTTTCGGTAGTTTTTCTCGAAAGAAGCCACAGAATCAACAGGCAGTAACAGGCGGCGATTGTTTTTCGGGATGAATACAGGCGCATTGAATCCCGGATTGAGCGTCAGCAATTCGCTTTCGCTGATGTTGGCGAAGCGGGCGATAGTGCTGTTGTCAATCGGCTTATCGATGCTCAGGGATTTGAAATACGGCTGATTGTTGATTTCGGTGATATTCATGCCGAAAGTTTGCGGGTTGGCAACGATATTGCGCACGGCCAAGAGTTTGGGAACGTAATTCCGTGTTTCGTCAGGCATGCGCAGATTTTCGTAAATCGGCTCCAAACCTTGCGCACGCGCCCGATTGACGGCACGGCCGACATTACCTTCGCCCCAGTTGTAGGCAGCCAGTGCAAGGGACCAGTCGCCGAATAATCCGTGCAGGTATTGCAGGTAATTCAATGCTGCGTCAGTTGCTGCGTAGACATCGTGACGGCCATCATACAAAGGGGTTTTTTCCAAGCCGTAGTGGCGACCCGTTGCAGGCATAAACTGCCACAGACCGGATGCGCCGACATGTGATTTTGCTTTGGTAACGAATGCGCTTTCGATAAACGGCAGCAATGCGATTTCGGCAGGCATATTGCGTTTTCTGACTTCGTTGGCAATATGGTACATATAGGGTTTGCTGCGGGTAATGGTGCGGTCGAAGTAGGCACTATTGGCAGCGAATTTGCTCTCATGGCGGCGAACAAGTTCGGAATTGACCTCGTTCATACGGAAATCCTTGCGCAACGATGCCCAAAGGCTGCCCGTTCCGAAAGTTTGCGCTTTGGCTTGATCCAAAAGAGAGGAATTGAGGCGCATCATTGCCATACCTACTTGATCTGGTGTGGCATTTTGAGCGTATGCTGCGCCGGAAGCTGCGGATAAACTTGAAATGGTAAGTGCGATGGTTTTCAGTTTTGCCATGATGAATCAATAATTATCAATGATATAAGGTTAAATTTAGTCTACCCGATGGTACTGTTTGAAGATGTAGCCGTCAAGGTAAAGGGGGTGAAATTTACATATGCTTGGGTCTTAATGTTAAAATCTGTGGCATAAATACGGCGATTGCATTGTATTTTTCTATCGGACAGTAGAAATGAACGCATGAAACAGTTAATAGGATAACGACTATGGATGTATGGTTTGAAGATACGGCTATGGGGCGTTATGTTGCTCAGAACGAAGCTGCTTTTTTTGAGCGGCATTTGCAATATTTTGATGGACAGACCGTTGTCCAACAAGGCGGTCAATGGTTGAGGTCGTCTGAAAACGTGGTTGCCGTGCCCCGCGATGTATTGATGACGGCGGACGCCATGGCTTGGGAGAGTCATTCTATTGATGTGCTGCTGATGCCGCACAGTCATGAAACTGCCGCGCTGACGCAAGTGCTGCATGAAGCGTCCAGGGTGTTGAAACCTGAAGGGCGGTTGGTTTTGACGGGGTTTAATCCGAAATCTTTGTGGTTTTTCAGCAAGTGGTTTGATGGAACGCGCTTGCCTAAAAAGGAGCATTGCCTGACTTTGTCCGCTTTGAAGCAGCAGTTGGCGGATTTGGATTTTGAGGTGGAATTCGGAAAGTTTATGGTGTACCTGCCTGCTGTGAATTCGCAAAAGGGGCTGCGGTTTTGGCGTTTTATGGAGAAGGCGGGGGACAGGTGGTGGCCGCAGTGCGCGGCGGTGTACGGCTTGGTTTTGGTCAAACGTATGGCGGGGGTTACGCCGTTGCCGGAGTTTGAAAAAATATTGGGAACGCAGACGGTGGCTTTGGGCGCGGCGCGGATTTCGGATTGAGAAATGCGGCGTTGGTAAAACCGGCATAACCAGGTTTCAGACGACATTTTGAGGCTGAACATTTGAAAACGGCAGGTTTGACTCCATAAAAATAGCCTCTTCTATATTTGTCATTCTGCCTTGAATTTGCTGCTTTCTGCCTGTAAAGCCGATTGGTTGCAAATTGTCAGGCTGCTTTGGCGTCGGTAGAATCTTAGGTCGTCTGAAAAAGGCGATGTTGATTGTATTAGCTTGAGGATAAAGAAAAATGCCGGAATTGCCTGAGGTAGAAACAACGTTGCGCGGTATCAGCCCGCATATTCAAGGTAAAAAGGTGGCGGATGTTGTGTTGCGCCAAACCAAGCTGCGCTGGCAGGTCAATCCGCAGTTGGCGGAGATTTTGGCGGGGCAGGAGGTGTTGAGCTGCCGTCGGCGGGCGAAATATTTGATTATCGGTTTTGCAACGGGTATCTTGTTGATTCATTTAGGCATGTCGGGCAGTCTGCGGATTTTTACGGACGGCGATGCGCGGATTGACCATCCCGACAAACACGACCATGCGGACATTGTGTTTGCGGACGGAACGGTATTGCGCTATCACGACCCGCGTAAGTTCGGCGCGATTCTGTGGTATGAAGGCATTGTGGAACATCATCCGCTCCTTGAGAAGCTGGGCCCCGAGCCGCTTTCAGACGACTTCTCCGCCGAGTATCTATACCAAAAATTTAAAACGCAAAAACGCGCGGTCAAGCTGGCTTTGATGGACAATGCCGTCGTGGTCGGCGTGGGTAATATTTATGCGAACGAAAGCCTGTTTAAATCGGGCATATCGCCACACCGCCCTGCGGACAAGGTTAAGAAAAAAGAATGCGCTGTCTTGGTGGAAACGATTAAAGCGGTATTGCAGCGCGCGATTGAAACCGGCGGCAGCACGTTGCGCGACTTCGTCAACAGCGACGGCAAAAGCGGCTATTTCCAGCAGGAATATACGGTGTACGGCAGGCACAACGAACCCTGCGTCCGTTGCGGCGGTTTGGTGCAGAAGGAAGTTTTGGGGCAGCGCGGGACGTTTTATTGTCCGAACTGCCAGAAATAATGTTTGAACCTGTTTTCAGACGAACTCTTTGTCATCTGGGTCGTCTGAAAACGTTATTATAGTGGATTAACTTTAAACCAGTACGGCGTTGCCTCGCCTTAGCTCAAAGA
>CALDNV010000265.1:0-2059 GCA_937914605.1 uncultured Neisseria sp. | reverse complement strand
CTACAACAACGACACCGAAGACGGCCTGCACATCACCTCCATGACCGGTTCGTGGCTCGCCATCGTCCAAGGTTTCGCCCAAATGAAAACCTGGGGCGGCAAACTCAGCTTCGCCCCGTTCCTGCCAAGTGCGTGGACAGGCTATGCCTTCCACATCAACTACCGTGGCCGTCTGATTAAAGTCGCCGTCGGCAGAGAAAACGTGGTCTTCACCCTGCTCAAAGGCGAGCCGCTCGAATTGCAGGTGTACGGCAAAGACATCACGCTCAACGGCAGCCACACCGCCGCGTTGGAAAAATAAGGAGGGCGTAAAATGACTTTTACCGCAGTGCTCTTTGACCTCGACGGCGTCATCACCGACACCGCCGAATACCACTACCGCGCATGGAAAAAGCTCGCCGAAGAACTGGGCATCAGCATCGACCGCAAGTTTAACGAGCAGCTTAAAGGCGTGTCGCGCGACGATTCGCTCAAACGTATCCTCGCGCACGGCGGCAAAACCGTCAGCGAAGCCGAGTTCGCCGAACTGACCCGCCGCAAAAACGACAACTACGTCGAGATGATTCAGGCGGTCAAACCCGAAGACGTGTATCCCGGCATTTTGCCGCTGCTGGAAGCATTGAAAGCAAACGGTAAAAAAATCGCCCTCGCGTCTGCCAGCAAAAACGGCCCATTCCTGCTGGAACGCATGGGGCTGACCCACTTCTTCGACGCCGTCGCCGACCCTGCCGCCGTCGCGCATTCCAAACCCGCCCCCGACATCTTCCTCGCCGCCGCCGAGGGCGTGGGCGCGGACATCCGCCGCTGCATCGGCATCGAAGACGCCGCCGCCGGCGTCGCCGCCATCAAAGCCGCCGGCGCCTTGCCCATCGGCGTGGGCAAAGCCGAAGACTTGGGCAGCGACATCGCATTGGTCTCCGGCACCGCCGAGCTGACCTACGCCTACCTGCAAAACGTGTGGGCACAGTCGGGCAGGTAAAGCGCGTCAGGTAAAGTTGTTAAGGAAGTAAAAAGGTCGTCTGAAAACAGGATAAAACGTTTTCAGACGACCTTTCGTTTATCTTGCACACAAATAAAATTTGCCGCAACGGTTTCAGAATGCGCGATCTCCTGTTGGAGCGAACTTTCAGAAGATTTTTTGCGAAACCTGAATGTAAGCCTGCGGCTTACCGCCCTCTCCCTAACCCTCTCCCACGGGGAGAGGGGACAAAATTGGCTGGAAATCCCCAAATGGCTGAGGTTCGATATCCTCAAGCCCTCTCTCACTGGAAGAAGGTACAAATTGGCTGAAAATCCCAAACATGGTTGGGGTTCGGTATCCTCAATCCCCTCTCCCACGGGTAGAAGGAACAAAATTGGCTGAAAATCCAAAAATGGCTGGAGTTCGGTATCCTCAATCCCCTCTCCCCACGGGAAGAAGGTACAAATTGGCTGGAAATCCAAAGCATAGTTGGGTTTCAGCATCCTCAATCCCCTCTCCCCGTGGGAGAGGGCTAGGGAGAGGGCTAGGGAGAGGGCAGCGAACCGTCAGGTTTGCTTTTTAGCGATCCTCGGTTTTGCAGAAGCTCTGTCCGAAAACTCCTAACTTGTTCAAGAACGGCAAAAGGTCGTCCCACCAGGAGGCTGCGCACTCTGAAAACAAGCAAAACGAGTTTCGATAAAACAAGTAGAGGTAATTTCTCTAAAAAATTACTCATCCGCCCTATTCCTCACCTCCCTTTTCCACTTCCGAATCTTAGTACGGAAATTGGTAAACGGCGCGACGGTGTTGATATGTATCCACTTCCACAACGGCCATTGTGCGGCAGTTTCCGCCCATTTTCTTTGTCCGATAAGGAACAGCTCGTCTTCGCTCAAACCCTCTATCCATGCACACAATTCGGCGGTTTTCCCGCGCAGCATCGCTTGTTGTTCCGCCAAAGTGTAAACGCCGTAGGCTTGATAGAAACGTTGGTATAAACCGCCCAAGTCATTCCATTTGAAGCCTTCGGCAGGCGTATGCACCTCTTCACCCGCCTGTTCGCGCCGTTCCCAATCCAGCAGGGAATGGACCCAGCCC
>CALDNV010000264.1:0-7867 GCA_937914605.1 uncultured Neisseria sp. | reverse complement strand
AAGGCAGCAGCGGGCGCACCTCCGGCACGATATTCCTGCCGCTCTGTTCACAAGCGGACACCACAATTTCCTGCCAACGCGCCACCCGTTTGTCCGCCCGCTCGCCACTCAGGCGCACGACGCAGCGTTCGCTGATCACCGGCTGAATCGCAACCACGCCCAGTTCCGCACTTTTCTGCAAAGTAAAATCCATACGTTCGCCGCTCGATACCGACTGCACCAACGTGATTTTCAGCGGAGACTCGTTGTCCGTCTCCTCCTCGCGCAACACTTCCGCACAGGCACGGCGTTTCTCCAAAACATCCAAACGAGCGGGATATGCCCTGCCGTTGCCGTTAAACAAAACGACCTCCTCCCCGCAGCGCACGCGCAAAACATTTAAATGACGCACAACATTATCAGGCAGTTCAACGACTTGCCCCGCATATAAAGCATCAGGCAGATAAAATCTGGACATGGTTCTTCAAGTGAAAACGGATATAATAACGCGATTATACGATTTCGCACCCCAACCGCAAAAACAAGGACAAAAAGTGTTACACCGATTGCAAAAAGTCGTCCGGCACATCGCGCAAACCGAAGTCATGCCGCGCTTCCTGAATACCCCGTCGCACCGCAAAGAAGACGGCTCCATGCTCAGCGAAGCCGACCTTGCCGCCCAAACCGCCTTCGCCGCCGCCCTGCCCTTGTTGATCGACAGCCCCATGCTCGGCGAAGAAATGAGCGTGCAAGAACAAACCACCCTTTGGAAACTGCACGCGCATACCGACGGGCTGTGGGTCGTCGACCCCATAGACGGCACCAACAACTTCGTCAACGGACTGCCCCATTTCGCCGTTTCCGTCGCCTTCGTCAAAAACGGCCGCGCCGAACTCGGCATCATCTACAACCCCGTCAGCGGCGAATGCTTCTACGCCGAACGCGGCAAAGGCGCATACCTCAACGGCACACCACTGCCCCTGCGCACCGTCGACAAAAAACTCAGCGAAGCCATCGCAGGCGTCGAAATCAAATACCTGCGTTCCGGCAAACTCACCAGCCGCATGAGCACGCTCGCCCCCTTCGGCACCATCCGCAGCATGGGCAGCAGCACGCTCGACTGGTGCTACCTCGCCAGCGGACGCTACGATGTTTACGTCCACGGTGGGCAAAAACTGTGGGACTACGCCGCCGGTGCGCTGATTTTCGAAGAAGCAGGCGGCAACCTGTCCACTTTGGAAGGCGACGACTTCTGGAGCGGCGAACACGTCTTCAAACGCTCCGTCATCGCCGCCCTACAACCCGCCCTGTTCGAGCGTTGGGAAAAATGGATACGGGAGAACCAATAAACCCGTTTTAACAAAAAAGCATTAATTGAACAAAACAACGATAGAAATTATGAAAAGGTTTTTCAGACGACCTTTTTGACATCCATCCACCCATTTCAAAACAATTAATCTAATGAGCAGACCTTCCTTTATTTTCATTGATGTGGACGACACCCTTGTCAGAAGCGTAGGCAGTACGCGCATTCCCATGCCCGAAGTCATCCGCCAAGTCCGCCGCCTGCATGGAAACGGACATATGCTTTACCTCTGGAGCAGCGGAGGAGCCGACTACGCCCGTCGCAGCGCAGAAGAATTGGGCATATCGGAATGTTTCCAAGCATTTTTACCCAAACCGAACGCCTATATTGACGATCAAGCAGTACACGAATGGCGGTTCTGCACCCACTTCCTTCCTACCAACAGCGGGCAAATCGACGGATAGCGGCAATAGTGGCATTTTGCCCGATGGGATTAAAATGCCATTGCTACGCATCTTGGTATGTCCCGTATACAAAAAGGTCGTCTGAAAAATAGCTTTTCAGACGACCTTCTGAAATGGTTGTTGTAAAAATATGACATATGAAATTTAAAATACAACAAATTTAATACCGCTTATCTCAATAAATTAACGCCTATCGGAGTTTTCGCGCAATTTATTCAAAAGATTTCACTTCTTAACAGCATTTAATACTAATGCTGCTAGAATTCAAATTGCTGACACACACCGCTCTTTTATCCCTTTTGGGCGGTGCAGCAAGTAAGACGTTTTCCCGCAATGTATTGGCCATTCATACTTCTCCCTTGGTATGAATGGTTTTTTTTATCTACGGTTTTGATAACCCATTCCTGACGCCTGATTAAGCAATATCCATATCTCAAACGCCATAAAAATCCCGCTGTAAGACAGGGTATATCTACCATCTCATTATCCGGCTCCAAAAACCGCCTTGAAAATTCGATAACAAAATAAGGCAGATATACGCCCAATAAACGCAACAGCATTTTATGCCAAAATTCAGTTAAAAACTGAAATATCAATCCACCCCGGAACCGACAATCCCATTAACACCGGCAGCCTGCGCCAACCGATATAAGATATGTTGCGGCATATCGTTGTGCCACAACCGCGTGATGTTCGCAATCACCGGCAGATGACAGGTTTGCCGCACCCTGACAATCGCATCCACATCCAAACGATAAGCATGCTCCGGCTCGAAACTCAAAGTCCCCGCCTCGCCTAAGATAATATGGTGATTGCCGCGTAAAGCGATGTGTTCGGCAGCCGCCAGCCAATCATCAACCCGATGATGCTTATCTTTACACAACACTACCGGCGTATTCAGACGACCCACTTCATCCAACAAGACCCGATTCCCCATCAGCTCTCCGCCCAGATACAAAACGTCTGCCTGCGCCTTCAAAGCCTCATCAATCTGACGCACATCGCGGATACGCACCAAAATCGGTTTTCCCTGTTCATGAAGCCGCCGAATATCCTGCTGCATCAGTTGGATTCTCGCCTTTTCGCTCCCATTGTCCATTTCCGCATAAGGCCGTGCCGACAGATAAAACGGATCGACAAATCCCGCATCCGCATCCTCAATCCGATTGATATCCGCCGCAATATCCAAAACCTTCTCGCCGCCAAACAACACACCCCGTATCGAAATCTTGCTGTCTTCAGACTGCCCCTCCCGACTGATGATTTTCCAATCGTTCAAAACCCGGAACACGCGTTCCACATCGGGCAGCCGCGCCAATTCATTGGAATGGAAGACCCGCTCGTCGCCCAGCGCGCCGATAATCGTCCTTTCTTCGCCACGCGAAATATGTTCCCGCAAGCCACGGCTGCGAATCGTATCCACCACCCGTCGAACAGATTCCTCACTCGACCATTTGCGCATTACGATAATCATCGATACCCTCCTCATACCAATAGAACTTGCATTATATAGCCACGTTTTATCCAAACGATACCTCAACACAAAGGGACAAGTGCAAACCGCCCACATTCATATTTATAAGGCATAACAAACCATCAGGTCGTCTGAAACCCGCAACCACCATTCATACCCATTTACAACCCTCTGTCCTGCCGCACCAACCATCCCAAAGGCATGTGCTATACTCTTATACTTTAATTTTTATAAAAGCCCATGAACCTTCTGCCAAACTCCGGAAAATTCTGGCTGAAATTCCTCATTTTCAGCCTCATAGCGGTCATCGCCACCGCAGCCGGACTATACGCATCGGTTTACAACTTCTTCACACCCAAACGCATCGAAACCCTTACCCAATCCGCCCTGCAATCAACCCAACGCACCATCCGCTTCAGCCCTGAAATCCGGCGCAGTTGGTTCCCCCGTCCTACCCTTACCCTCAAAAACGTCGTCATCTCCTATCCCAACAGCACGCAAGCCGCCATCCACATTAAAGAAACCAACATCGGAATCGGCTGGAGCAGCCTGTGGAACGACACACCCATTATCGAAAAATGGGTGCTTAAAGGCGCAGATGTCTCAATCGAACGCACCGAAAACGGCAAATGGAGCCTGCAAGACCTCTGGCAGCAGCCCCGCAACACGGCCACGCTCAACCGCCTCGTCGTAGAAAACAGCACCCTGCGTCTGAAACTCGACAACACACCGTACACCATCGAAGACTTCAGCCTCAACCTCCGTTCGGAAGATTCCGACGTCCGCCGTTTCAAAATCGGCGGCAATATCCGCAACCCGCAGTTCCCCCTCGAATGGAACGGCAACGGCCTGCTTCAAACCAACGCAGCAAACTGGAACATTCCCGAGCTCCGCTTTGAAGCGCAGAGCCGCCGTGACCAAAACACGGTAAAAATCAACATCACCAGCGCCTTAGACTGGCAAACGCAAAACCACACCCTACAAGTCAGCAACATCAACCTGCGCGCAGACAGCGTTCAACAAAACCTCCACTTGACCGCCCAAGCGCCCCTGCTCATCTTCAAAGACAACCACCTCAGCCTCAATACCGTCAGCGGAGCCTTTACCGCAGGCTCGCCCGACAGCCAATGGGACGGCTCCTTCAAACTCGACAAAACCAATCTGCGTCCGAGCGTCATCACCCTGGACAGCTTCGATCTCAACGGCAGATACAAAAACCAACTGCGCCAAACCAGCTTTACCGTCAGCGGCCCCATGTTGTGGCAGAAAAAAACCGGATTGCAATCCGACAGCCTGCGCATTACCACCCTGCAGGACACCGTCAACCGACTGCCCCAACCGCGCTTTATCAGCATGCTCGACGGAAATTTCAGCCTAACCGATTCCGGCAACTGGCAAGGCAGTTTCAAAGGCACATTCGACCGCCAACCCGTTGCCTTGAGCTTAAAATACCAAACCCAAGCCGAGCAAAAACCCAGACTCGAAGCAGGCGTCGCCCTACAAAAACTCAACCTCACCCCCTACTTGGAAGACTTTCAAGCCGGTTCAGACGACCCCTACCCGAAATTTCTCAACCACGCCAACACCCCCAATATCGAAGCCAGCATCAAGGTCAACAATATCCAAACGCCCGGCTTCCAATTGGACAACGTCGAAACCCGGCTGACCGCCAATAACGAACATATCACCCTGAGCAACTTCAAAGCCGGACTCTACGGAGGCCGTACCGAGGGCGGCATCAGCATAGCCAACACCACCCCCCTCTCCTACCACCTCCAACAAAACGCAGAAAGCGTACAAATCCAACCCTTGCTGCAAGACCTGTTCGGCTTCCACAGCTTCAGCGGCAACGGCAACGCCGTCATCGACCTGACCACAAAAGGCAACAACCGCGAGCAAATGCTCAAAAACCTCAACGGGATGCTGACCCTCAACATCTCCGAAGGCGCATGGCACGGTATCGACATGGACAACATCCTCAAAAACGGCATCATCAGCAAAGACAACACCCAACAAACCCCGCCGCCCAAAACCCCTTTCCACCATTTCGTCCTCAACAGCGAAATCGACAAAGGCATCAGCCGCCATGTCAACACCGAACTCTTTTCCGACAGCCTGCACGTTGTCAGCAGCGGCTATACCGACCTCAGCACCCAAGAGCTATCGGAAGACCTGCTCATCCGCAATGCCCTGAACCCGCAAAACAAACCCATTCCGCTCAAAATCAGAGGCACGGTGCAAAACCCGTCCATCACCATCGACTACAACCGCCTGACCGACGGCCTCAACAGCCCGCAGGAAAAACAAAAAGCCCTCGAAAACACCCTGCGCGAACAATGGCAATGGATCAACCCCAACCGCAAATAACTCAAAGGTCGTCTGAAAACTGTTTTCAGACGACCTTTGGCTTTATGCCCCACTGGATAGAGGATACACAAAAGATAATGATGCCAAACAGACGTTGACCGGTTTTCAGACGACCTGCCTAGCCATACGGCAATCCGCCTTTTCACGGTTCGCAAGAAAATGAAGCTAAAACTGACTGATACGCAGATACCCCCTCTTCCGCCAAACAGAAGAAGGGGTATTTTATTGCTGGCCAGAATTTTGACTTATGGCAAGAGTATGTGAAAAAACGTGAGGTTGTCTGAAAAAACGGTTGCCATTTTTTACAGATAGTTTATAGTTCTTTATAACTAATTTTCAGCTAGTTCCTTATATCTATCTTTGCAACCTTGGATAAGCAGTTGCCATTGGGTATTCCGCCCGGCGGCAACATTTTTTTATCTGCCGAGATTTGATAAAATCCGTCCGTTTTATCTGACGCAGGTCGTCTGAAAAACATAATACTTTGAATATTTATAGTTTTTATGGTTATAAATATCAAATAAAAATAAACATTTTACGACAACAGCTTTATCTGGAATCAACCAAATGAACAATACAAACAAAGAGAAACTTTTCAAACTCAGCACCTTGGCGTTCTGTCTTGCCGCGCTGCCGCAAGCCGTTCACGCCGCTGAAGAAGTACAGCAGGTCGAATTAAAGCAGGTCAATGTGGTTGGCAAAAACCGCAGCCTGCGTACCGAAAATCGAAATGACTATACGACTTCGGCTATGAGTTCTACCACAGGACTGGCATTGACTCCGCGCGAGACGCCGCAATCCGTCAGCGTTATTACAAAAAATCAAATTAACGATCAAGGTATTACTACGCTGGCAGATGCGTTGAAAACAACGACTGGCGTAAATGTCGTTCGCCAAGGGAACCGCACCCATTTCCAAAGCCGCGGATTCTATATTGAAAAATTGGAAGAAGACGGCATGGCTACCACTATTGGTGCGCCGGGCATATTTGGCAGTCCTGCCAGAGACGGGCACAACATCACCGACCTTGCCATGTATGACCACATTGAAGTTGTGCGCGGTGCGGCCGGGCTGACCCAATCCAACAGCGCGCCCGGAGGTACGATTAATGCCGTACGCAAAAAACCGACGGTTAAAAAACAAATCAGTATGAATGGTTTAGCCGACCGTTTCGGCAAACGGCATATCGAATTAGATGCCTCGGGCACTTTAAGCTCAGAAAACCAACTCCGCGGGCGTATTGTCGGCAGTTTTGATCATGACAAAACATTTCAGGATAAAGTGAAAGGGCAAAATAGCCTTCTTTATGGCGTTTTGGAAAAAGACATCGGAGAAAACAGCAAGGTTTCTGTCGGTGCGTACCGTATCGCCCAGCGCAACACCCCCAATCTCAACGGCTTACCTTTATGGGAAGACGGAAGCAGTCTGCCGCGCGACAGCTATTTCGGTGCCGATTGGAATCATGGGCGATTCATCAAAAATGGTGTTTTTGCAGAATTTGACCACTACTTCAACGACAACTGGAAATGGAACAGCAAAATCGATTGGCGAAACAGCCACTCTGACCAAAGGTATGCTTTCTTAATGGCAGACAAAAGCGGGTTGAAAGCCAATCAATCCATCGGTATTGAAGACCAACAGGCTTTCCGCTATCAGCACGACAGCAAACATCTGCATATTCAAAACAACCTGCGCGGCAAGTTTGAAGCCTTGGGTCAAACCCACGACATCTTCCTGACTCATAATTATTCGAAAGAGCGCAATAACCTGCACCATACCCGTATGCAGGCAACCGGCAGCTACGATCCATTTTCTGCCGTTATCCCCCAGCCGGACTGGGCTGCCGAACCATACAGCATTATGGACAGCAACAACCATTTCTATACGCACGCCCTTGCAGCAGGTACCCGCATCAATCCTACGGAAAAACTGCATCTGTTGGTAGGCGGACGCTATACCCATTGGAAACGCGACTTCGATTACAACTGGTCCCGTTATGCAGGCGCTCCGGACAATGATGCAAAAACCTATTCGGTCAAAAACAGCAAATTCATTCCATACATCGGCATCACTTACGATTTCATGCCGGGGCAAAGCCTCTATGCAAGCTATACATCCATCTACAAACCGACTCTGAAAACAAATGCAGACAACAGCTATCTCGCGCCCGAAGTCGGTAAAAACTACGAATTGGGTTGGAAAGGCGAATGGATGCAGAGCAAACTCAATACGGCCGTTTCCCTGTTCCAAACCGATAACACCAACGTCGGCGTGCGT
>CALDNV010000263.1:0-3536 GCA_937914605.1 uncultured Neisseria sp. | reverse complement strand
TCTGTACTGTCTGCGGCTTCGTCGCCTTGTCCTGATTTAGTTAATCCACTATATAAAAAGGTCGTCTGAAAACCTGATGGATAAGGTTTTCAGACGACCTTTTTTATGAGAAGGGATTATTTGAAGATGTAGGAATCGGGCATTTCGTCGAAGCTGACGACGCGGCCGCCTTTTTCTTTGGCAAATTTCTCTGCTTGGGCTTTGTCGGCGAAGGGGAGGGCGTCTTCTGCACCCATGCCGCCGATGAAGCCGCTTTCTATGACGTAATAGGCTTTCTTGCCGTCTATCCATGCAGTGTCGGCATTGGGTTTGCTCCAGTCTTTGACTTTGCCCATGTCGGTAACGTAGATGACGTGGATGCCTTTAGGCTCTTCGGGCAGCTTGGTGTAGCCGAACATCTGCTTGATGGTCGAGAACCAAACGGGGCGGTCGGGTTTGCCGTTGAGGTAGATTTGGGCTTTGGGGCCGTTGTGTTCGGTCAGGTTCATACTGCAATAGTGCCCCACGGCGCGGTCGCTGATTTGCTGAGGCTCAGGCGGCGGGGTGTCATCCTCTTTGGGACAGGCACTCAGGAGCAGGGCGGCGAGGAGCGCAGGTAAAATCTTTTTCATATTTGTCGCTTTCCAAAAATTCTTGCTGCCAAGATAAGGGGAATAATAACCCATAATATCTGCGCGGTCAGCAATACGGGCATGGTCAGGCTGATTTGTTCGCTCAAACCTGCCATGCCTGCGTACATGGCGGTGTTTTCGTAACCGGTCAGGTTGAGCAGGCGGTAGATGTCGGTAGGGTTTAAAAGGAGGACGGTTTCGACGACGGGTGCGGTGATTGTTTGCTGGGTATCGGCGACGAGGATGCCCAAAAGCGCCATGTCGAAGATGACGACGAAAAACAGCCAAACGCCGATGGCGATACCGGCGGCGGTGCCGCGTTCTTTGACTTTCGCGCTGATGAGGTAGCCCATGGACAGGAATGCTGCGCCCAAGATGACGCTGGCGGCAATCAGCAGGGCAAAGGGTTTCCACGCGGCGATGTCGAAGCTGCCGTTGGCGAGTTGGAGCGTGATGCCCGCGATTCCGTAGCCTGCGGTGGTGGCGAGGGCGAGGATGATGAGGTGTCCGATGAATTTTCCGGCAAGGATTTGGTTGCGGGAAACGGGGTAGCTCAACAGCAGCGCCATGGTGCCGCGTTCGATTTCGCCGATGAGGGAATCGTAGGAGAGGAGCATGGCGATGAGCGGGATCAGGAAGATGGACAGGCTGGAGAGGCTGACGACGGTTACAGTCAGCGGATCGACTTTAACCGAGCCTGTCGGCGAGCTGCCGAGGAAGCCCAATGAGAGGGCGAGGGCGGCGAGCAGGACGGAGGCGGCGAGTACCCAGCGGTTGCGCAGGCTGTCGCGGACTTCTTTTCCGGTGATAATCCAAACGGGGTTCATACGTCCTCCCTTTTTAAGAATTGTGCGTACATGTCGTCGAGTGTGGGTGTGTGGATGTCGAGGTAGGCGAGGTCGGACAGGTTGCCCAGTTCGCTGAGTAATGCCATGCGTTCTTCAGCCTGACATTGCGCCTGATAGCTGAGGTCGTCTGAAAGCGGCTGCCAGCGTCCGCTTAACGGACGCGGAGCTTTGAGGCGGATGTTGACGGTGAGGGGGAGTCCGCTTTGGACGTGCAGCTCGTCCATGCTGCCGTCGGCGACTTTGACGCCGTTTTTCATGACGACGATGCGGTCGGCGTGGCCGTCGAGTTCGGCGAGGGCGTGGGTGCTGAGGAGGACGGTGGCGCCGCGTCCGTTGAGTTCGCGCACGACTTCGTAAAACATTTGGCGCGAGGCGGGGTCGAGGCCTGTGGTGGGTTCGTCAAACAGCAATACTTTGGGTTCGCCCAGCAGGGCTTGGGCGAGGGCGAGGCGTTGGCGCATGCCTTTGGAGTAGGTGCCGACGCGGCGGCGGGCGGCTTGGGAAATGCCGACGCGCTCGAGGAGTTCGTGGTTTTTGGTGAGCGGCTGTTTTTTGAGTTTGGCGTAGAAATTGAGGGTTTCGATGCCGCTGAGGGAAGGGTGCAGGGCGACGGTTTCGGGCAGGTAGCCGATTTGGCTGCGCAACTGTGCGCCGGCTTTGCTGCCTGTGCGCTCACCCAGCAGCATGACTTCGCCTTCGGTGGGGGTAATCAGCCCGAGTATCAGTTTGATGAGCGTGGACTTGCCTGCGCCGTTGTGTCCGGCAAGACCGACACTTTCCCCCGCCTTCAAGACTAAATCGACTTGGTTGACGGCTTTTTGTGCGCCGAAGCGTTTGGTTACGTTTCTCAATTCGACATGGTGTGCGCTCATGAGTGCTTCCTTGTGTGGATGGATTTCAGACGACGTTGAGGGTCGTCTGAAAAGGGCGTTCTTTGTATGGGGTCGTCTGAAAAAAGGAGAAGGGTTTCAGACGACGTTTGTTATGTGGCGGTGTTTTCGACTGTTGACTGCGTTGCGGGTTGCACCGTATTTGCGGCGGATTTCCGTTGGTACGGCAATGAGGGGCAAGACCTTGCTGCGGCGGGGTTTTAAGGTCGTCTGAAGAGTTTTCAGACGACGTTGCGGGGCGTGTTTGCCGGTTCCGCTTAGTTCAATGAGCCGTTTTCGGCATCGCTCCATTCGGACTGATGGGTTTTGGCTTCTTGCAACAGTTGTTCTTTCATGGCTTCGTATTTGGTGGTCGTTTTGTTGCTGCCCGCCTTCATCAGCGGTTTGCTGTCGATTACGCCGCCGGGAAGGATGGCGGGGAACTGCGATTGCGCCCATTTGACGATGCTGATGGCGGGGCTGTTCATCAGGAGGCGGGAAACGGGGGCGCGCCAGATGATTTGGTCGATGATGCCGTTGGGGCGGTACGCGCTGTCGCCGAAGCCGTCGCCGTCAAGGTCGAACGCGCTGTTGTCGCTCCAGTAGTTGCCGCGTCCGCCTTCGCCCCAGTCAAGAAAACGTGTGCTGACGTATTTGACTTGGCTTTCGTTGTTGATGAAGGCGTTGTCGGAAAGGGTGGTGCCTTCGATGGCGGCGGTGAAGTGGATGCCGATTTGGCAGTTTTCAAAATGGTTGGCGACGATTTTGTTGTAGTTGGCGTTGTAGGCGAAAACGCATTTGCCGGCTTTGTTGATGATGTTGTCGTGGATGTCGGAATAGTTGACGTAGTTGAGCATGATGCCTTGGTCGCGGCTGCCGACGGCGATGTTGCCGTACACGTTGAGGCGGTCGGAAAACATCAAAACGTAGCCCATGTTGTTGCCGACGGAAATGTTGCCGCTGACTTCGCTGTCGTTGGTGTACATGTAGTGGACGGCGAAACGCAGGTCGCTGAAGCGGTTGTTTTTATAGGTGTTGTTTTTGCTGGTGTTGGAGAAAATGCCGTCGCGGCCTTTGGAAATGTCGTTACTGACAACTTGCGCGCCGGGTGCGTTCCAGACGGTTACACCGTTGCCGCGTTCGTTGACGCGCAGGGTGGAGTCGCCGACGATTTTGTTCTCGCGCACCATGGAATCGGCAGAACCGTG
>CALDNV010000262.1:0-2561 GCA_937914605.1 uncultured Neisseria sp. | reverse complement strand
AGAATCGTTCTCTTTGAGCTAAGGCGAAGCAACGCCGTACTGGTTTAAAGTTAATCCACTATACTAAAAATTTCAGACGACCTGCCTGTCTGCAAGGTCGTCTGAAAAGGTAAACGCACCGTCAGTGCATCAGAACGTATATCGTACTTTTACACCAGCTTCATGGGTGTAGTTTTTAGGTTCGGTGGAACCATATATGCCGTCTGGCAGATAGACGAGGGCCGTATCCGATTTCTTGACTTTCCAGCCGCGATAAAACGGAACGACGCTTATTTTAGATTCGTTGGCGAATTTTTTAGATACGGGTACTTCGACTTCGATGCCGTGCCCGCTCGACTGTTTCATTTCAATGTCCTGATGGGCGCGATAAGAATGCTGACGGCTTCTCAGGGAATGGTTGTAGGCGATATTGGGTGAAACTTCGAAACCGGCAGGAAGCGCAATGTTTACACCGGCATTGATTTGCGCATAAGTGGTCCGGTTTTTGCGGTCGTAATTGTTGGCTACGACGCGGGAACCCAAATCTTTCAAAACGCGGTGTCCCACGCCCGCTCCGGCAGTCAGGCTGACACGGTCGTTAATCGGGTGTGTATATTCATATAAGGCGCGGACATCATAGACGCGGCGCGGAGAGCCGTTGAACGTGGCAGTGCCGTATTCCGTTACATTGCCTCTTCCGTCCTGATACCTTCCTGTGTAATCCGACTTGCCTCGGGAGTAGCGTCCTTCTAATTTTGCCGCATGGCGGTCGTTAAAGCGATATTTGACGCCGCCTGTCAGAGACCACAGGTTTCCCTTTTGACGCATAAGGCGCTCGCCGTCTTTATATTCCCGATAATTCTCTTTGTAATATTCCGTACCCACGGTAAACTCGACAGGACGGGCAGCCTGTGTGCAGACGGCGGCAGACAATGCCAAAACGGCAAAGCAGAAGCGGGTGGTTTTTTGCATGTATATTCCTTTTCTTTGTTAGAATCAATATGATAAGTTAGAGAAATTGCACTAACCATTCTATAATGACCCAACAAAACCCAACAATTACCGCTTGGCAGATATATCAACCGCTCAGATTTTTCATCCGACGATTTTCCCGATGGGCATTTTTTGATTAGCGGCGAAAATCCCCGAAATAGCGTAAACCTGACCGTGTACACAAAGCACAGGCGGCAAACAGTCCGACGCTATGCCGATATTCTTAGGAATGCCGGTGTTTAACCTGATTTTATAATCGGTTGAAGAAAACATACGTTTTCTGCCCTTATGTCATGTCTACAACCGATAAGTTACCCATTCTTCAAAATAAGGAACCGCAATGTTCAACTTTATCAAGAAACAGTTTATCGACGTCATCCAATGGCCGAATCCCGACGACAGCCTGCTGATGTGGCGTTTCCCGATTGCCGACGAGGAAATCCAAAACGGCGCGAGCCTGACCGTGCGTGAGGCGCAGATGGCGATGTTTGTCGACGAAGGCGTAACCGCCGACGTGTTCGGACCGGGTCGTTACACGCTCAACACGCAAACGCTGCCGCTGCTGACCAACCTGAAAAACTGGGACAAACTCTTTGAATCTCCGTTTAAATCCGATGTTTACTTTTTCAATACCAAACAACAGCTTGCGCGGAAATGGGGTACGTCGCAACCCGTTACCGTACGCGATGCCGAGTTCGGCGCGGTGCAGTTGCGCTCGTTCGGCATGTACGCCTACCGCATCAGCGATCCGGCAAAATTCTTCAAAGAAGTCAGCGGTGTAGCGGCAGAATACAGCGGTGTCGAGTTGGAAAACCAGTTGCGCAATATTGCCGTCACCCAACTCGCGGCGGCGTTCGGCAGCTCCGGCATTCCGTTTTTGGATATGGCGGCAAACCAAGTTTTGTTGTCGCAAAAAATCGGCGAATTACTCGGCGCGGAATTTGCCAAACTCGGCTTGACGCTGGAAAACTTCACCGTCGAAAGCATCACTCTGCCTGCCGCCATCCAAGAAGCCTTGGATAAGAAAATTTCCATGGGCGTCATCGGCGATTTGGGACGCTACACCCAATACCAAACCGCCGAATCCATCCCGCTCGCCGCGCAAAACGAAGGCGGACTTGCCGGAATCGGCGCAGGCTTGGGCGTGGGCGCAGGCGTCGGTCAGGCAATGGCTGGCGCGATGGCGGGCATGATGCAGCCCGCAGCGCAACCGGCAGCACAACCCGCCCAAAGCGTTCAGACGACCTCCGAAGACCCGCAGGCAAAATTGATGAAACTCAAATCCCTGTTGGACGGTGGTTTGATTTCCCAAGAGGATTACGATAAAGCCAAAGCGGAAGTGTTGAAACAGTTGATCGGCTGAGGAAAGAGGTCGTCTGAAAACACTAGGCTTCAAAATATTGGACACTCATAAAAGCCTGCTTTGGTGGATTAAATAAAAAGCTGGGTTCTGTATGTGACAGGACTCAGCTTTTTTAATTGCTGTATGCACCGATGTGCTTTCAGACGACCCTTTAACTAAGTTCGATAGATTTAGTTGAAGTACGTGTATATCAAATTTTTTCAAAACGTTTTCTCAAAATCTATAA
>CALDNV010000261.1:0-1622 GCA_937914605.1 uncultured Neisseria sp. | reverse complement strand
TGTACTGTCTGCGGCTTCGTCGCCTTGTCCTGATTTAAAGTTAATCCACTATAAAGCGGGCAGGGCAGTATCGGTCGTGAACATAGCTGAATGACTGATAAGGCAGGATAACCGTTTTCAGACGACCCCGGTTGTCATGAAAGTAACAAGGACAAGGTATGAGCAAACGCTGGCGTAGGCTGACGGACAATGAAATCAAAATGGCAAAGCTGATTTTTGCCGACAGCATTGATTACGCCCGCGTCAAAATCTATCAAGGCATTCCTTGCCTGCCGACCATGCAGGTTGCCGTTTCGCCCAACGGGAACATCTATTTCCCGCGCAATAACTGTCCTGACGACTTTGCCCTCGCTTCCGAGTCCCATCAAATATGGATGATTCATGAATTGACCCATGTTTGGCAATACCAGCAAGGATTTAAAACCTGGTTGGGCGGATTGTTTTTGTTCATCAGCGGAGGCTACCGCCGCCGCCGTGCCTATCTCTATCCCAAGCTGTCCGATATTTATCATTTCGGTATGCTGAATATGGAGCAGCAGGCGGATTTATTGGCGCATTATTACGCGTCGTGTTATCTAAAAGGCAACATATACAACGCCCAAAATCAAACCTTTCAAAAGATTTTAAAGTCGTTTATCGAAGACCCGTGCCAAAAAGAATGGCTGCCTCAATGCAGGTTTTATCGAAAAAACAAACGGACTTGAAGGCTTTTGCTGTCTGAAAGATGGTGAAAACATATGCTTTCAGACAGACAAGTCCGTTATAATAGGCAAATTAACTATCATAACCACATCAAAGGTAAATCATGCCTTGGAACATACCGATTTTTCTGACTTGGATGCGCGTTTTGCTGATTCCGGTCTTTACTTTGCTGTTTTTCCTGCCAAAAGGGTGGATTGCACCGGAAACCGTCAATTGGACTGCCGCTATCATTTTCGCGCTCGCAGCCGTAACCGATTGGTTTGACGGATTTTTAGCAAGACTTTGGAAGCAAACCTCCGATTTCGGCGCATTCCTCGATCCCGTTGCGGATAAATTGATGGTGGCGACCGCATTATTGCTGCTGGTCAGCCTTGGCCGTACTTATGTTATTTTTGCCATTATCATTATCGGCAGGGAAATCACCATTTCCGCTTTGAGGGAATGGATGGCGCAAATGGGCAGACGCAGCAGCGTTGCCGTTGCCACGATCGGCAAATTTAAAACCGCCGCGCAAATGGTTGCTATATTTTTATTGCTCTTAGCCTCCAATCGATTTGACAATATTTTTTACCTGACAGGTAACATATTGATGTTTATCGCATCTGTATTAACCCTCTGGTCAATGTTCTATTATCTGAAAATGGCGTGGCAGGAAATCAAATAAAAAATAAAACAAACCCCTTGACGACAAGTTTTAAATCCATAATAATTGCGTCTTCTTCAGAAACAGCAGCAAAAAACAGACATTCGGCGGGAATAGCTCAGTTGGTAGAGCGCAACCTTGCCAAGGTTGAGGTCGCGAGTTCGAGACTCGTTTCCCGCTCCAAACGAATCCTGTCTTAAGTTGCTATAAAGTTTCTCCGATGCGGGAATAGCTCAGTTGGTAGAGCGCAACCTTGCCAAGGTTGAGGTCGCGAGTT
>CALDNV010000260.1:0-3366 GCA_937914605.1 uncultured Neisseria sp. | reverse complement strand
GCTATATCATTCCCTTATCTGAAATCAAGGAAAATATCATGTACGAAGTCAACCGCAGCGTCTTCCTGCTCATTCCGCTCGATCCTTTTTGGAACTGGCTGCAAACCCTGCCCGGCAATCATCTTGACGGTTTGACGCTTGAAGATATTCAAGCCGATGCCAATTCTTACCTCGTCCGTCCGTGTGAAACCGCTGACGAAGTATGGGACGAAATCGAAGCGCGGTTTGAAGACATTTTCGCTGCCGAACTTGCCGATTGGTGCGAAGATGAAAGCGAATGGCCTGATTTGAATGCGGATATTTTCAATGAATGGTTCGACATCCAGCTTTCTACCGTTATCACCGACCTCGAGCAAGAACCGCTCGCCCGTGAAGCCTTTCAACCCTTCAATCTGAACTGATGAATATCCGCGTCCGCAATTACCATCTTGACGGCTACGGTCATGTCAACAACGCGCGCTATCTCGAATTTCTCGAAGAAGCGCGCTGGGCGTTTTTTGAGGAACACGGTTTATTGTCCGAAATCGACGGCTTGATGCTGGTGGTTGTCCGCACCGACATCCGTTATCGCCGTGCCGCCGTCGATGGCGACATATTACGCTTTGAAGGTCGTCTGAAAGAGCTGACCTCGCGCCATATTATCCTCACTCAAAACATCGTTTTGCCTGGCGGTAAAAATGCTGTTGAAGCCGAAAGCACTTTGATGGTCGTCAGCGCAGAAAGCGGGCGAAGCATCAGTATTCCCGAACCTCTCTTTACCCTTTTAAAACAATACGCCGAAGCATGAAAAAGCTCATTACCATTGCCGCAGTCGCCATTATCGGCGCGCTGCTTGCCATCGTCCTTATTCCGGATAATAAACCTACTCCCGCATTCTCTTTGTCCGACCTGCAAGGCAAACCAGTGTCCAATGCCGATTTGCAAGGCAAAGTCAGCTTCATCAATTTCTGGTTCCCCTCCTGCCCGGGCTGTGTCAGCGAAATGCCCAAAGTCATCAAAATGTCCAAAGACTATCAAGGCAAAGACTTTCAAGTCCTCGGCATTGCCCAACCGATAGACCCGCTGGAAAGCGTAAACCAATACGTCAAAGAATACGGCTTGCCTTTTACCGTCATGTTTGATGGAGATAAAGCCGCCGCCCAAGCGTTCGGTACGCAGGTTTACCCGACTTCTTTCCTGATCAATAAAAAAGGCGAAATCCTGAAAACCTTTGTCGGCGAGCCGGACTTTGCTGCGCTTTATCAGGAAATCGACAAAGAATTGGCGAAGTAATACAGGTTTGAGAGGTTCGTGACTGTTTTCAGACGACCTCTGTTATGAATATATTAAACAATCAGCGATATTGTCTGTTGTGGGACTGAGTGAAGGGCAATTTCGGTAAGTAGATTCTGAGTGTCATTGAAAATGGCTTTGAAAAATAAACAATTTATTTATTGTATTTTTGTCGGCTTTATTTTGAGTGTATTTCAGCTGACATTTGCACAAGGTGCTCCTCAAAAAGGCATGCTGTGGGTTTATTGGGGTAATAGTTTAGATGGTAATGCTCGGAATCAAAGGATTTTATATTTTGACTTTATCCCTGAAGACACCAAAATATCGAATCAAAACCGAATCTTCCTTAATTTGAGCAAATCGCAGCAAACTGCTGTTTTGAAAGAATTGGTGCTTCCGCCGAATTTTTACGTTTATCAGGAAGATTCTGTCAAACAGCCTGCCCAAATTACTATGGGTAAAGTGGGTACGGAAGTCATTTGTGACGGTAAATATTATTCTGCCAAACTTATAAAATTTGAAAAAATCCCAAAAACAACGGCTAAACAAATCCCTGATTCGGGCTGTATTTACTCGTTGATTATGAATAATGATTTCATCGTTAAATCCACAGATAGCCATAAGGTTAACCTCAGGAGTCAACCGGATGCCCATGCCGACATAATCAAACGCTTGGACGACAACGCCATAGTAGAAAAATTGAAAACCGTTCGTAAGGATTGGTACCTCGTTCAATTAAAAGATACGACTACCCAAGGGTATGTTCATAAAAGTCAGTTGGAGCGGGTGGATTAATCAAAAGTTGTCGATATGTCGGCGTAATCAAAAAGGTCGTCTGAAAACCTTGATTCGGTTTTTCAGACGACCTTATACTTAATAATCCTCTATTTCAAGGAATGTTCATGACACCCCAAACCGTCTTAGATTTCTGGTTTGCCGAAGAAAACCGTCCTTTTCTGTTTGCCAAAAACGATGAATTCGATGCCGAGATTCGCGCGCGATTTTTTGATGTCTGGCAACAGGCGGCCCGTGGCGAGCTTGCACACTGGCGCGACACCCTGCAAGGCAGGCTCGCCGAAATCATCCTGCTCGACCAATTCTCGCGCAACCTTTTTCGCAACAGTCCTCAAGCATTTGCCCAAGATTTGGCCGCTCTCATCCTTGCCCAAGAAGCCGTCCGCCAACCCGGTTTCGCCGACCTCCTATCGCACGAACGCCATTTCATTCTCATGCCGTTGATGCACAGCGAAAGCCAAGTTGTCCACGAACAAGCCGTTCCGCTGTTTGAACGCTATACCGACGGACACGCATTGGATTTTGAAATCAAACACAAAGTCATCATCGACCGCTTCGGACGTTATCCACACCGCAATGCCGTATTGGGGCGTGAAAGCACGGAGGAAGAGGCGGAATTTTTGAAGCAGGAAGGTTCGTCATTTTAATTTGGGTTTTAAAATTTGAAGGTAGTCTGAAAACCATTTTTCAGACGACCTTCTTTCATATTTCCGCTTCAATAATGCGGCGGAATTTCATCACGCAGGCTGTAAGGTTCGCGCTCTCCGTTTGCGCCTTTGTCTTGCATTTTCTGATAAAGCAGCCTTAACTGCGCCTGCTGTAAATCCAGCGTCTGCTGCATTTTCGCCACCGTATCGTTCAGGCTGCCGATTAAGTCTTCCTGAAGTGCGGTTTGGATTTCCAGCTCAGTGATGCGGTGTTCCAATTCGTCCATTTCGCTCATTTACAGCACCATCGCAGCAATCCAGCCGGCAATCATCAGCGGGATATTGTAGTGGATAAAGGTTGGGATGACGGAGTCGCGGATGTGGTCGTGTTGTCCGTCGGCGTTCAAACCCATGGTCGGGCCGAGCGTCGAGTCGGACGCGGGCGAACCGGCGTCGCCCAATGCACCTGCCGTACCGACGATGGCGACGGTTGCCAGCGGCGAGAAGCCGAGGCTGATACACAGTGGCACATAAATCGCGGTAATAATCGGCAAGGTGGAGAAAGAAGAGCCGATACCCATGGTGACCAACAATCCGACAAACAACATGGCAAATGCCGCCATGCCTTTATTGCCGCCGAAAAGCTGCATAC
>CALDNV010000259.1:0-1002 GCA_937914605.1 uncultured Neisseria sp. | reverse complement strand
CTTTGAGCTAAGGCGAGGCAACGCCGTACTGGTTTAAAGTTAATCCACTATAAAACCATCAAACCCGAAAGAAACCCCATGGAAAAAAAATTCTTAGACATCCTCGTCTGCCCCGTTACCAAAGGCAGGCTGGAATATCATCAGGACAAACAGGAATTGTGGAGCCGTCAGGCGAAGCTGGCTTATCCGATTAAAGACGGCATTCCCTATATGCTGGAAAACGAAGCACGAGCGTTGAGCGAAGAGGAACTCAAAGCATGACCGAATTTGTCGTATTGATTCCGGCGCGGCTGGATTCATCGCGCCTGCCCGGAAAAGCCTTGGCGGATATTCACGGCAAACCGATGGTCGTGCGCGTTGCTGAACAGGCGGCAAAAAGCAAAGCGGCGCGCGTCGTCGTTGCCACCGACCATCCCGATATTCAGACGGCCTGTCAGGCGCACGGCGTCGAAGTCGTCATGACTTCAAACCGGCACGAAAGCGGTACAACGCGCCTTGCCGAAGTCGCCGCCACGCTGAAGCTGCCGCAACATCTGGTGGTCGTCAACGTACAGGGCGACGAGCCGCTGATTGCCCCCGAACTCATCGACCGCACCGCCGAAGTCTTGGTGGAAAACAACGTGCAGATGGCGACCGCGGCACACGAATTGCACGATTTCGACGAATTTATGAATCCCAACGTCGTCAAAGTCGTCCTCGACAAAAACCGTAACGCCATCTACTTCAGCCGCGCCCCGATTCCCTATTCACGCGATGCCATGCGCGCCGAAAAACGCGAATTGCCTGCCGAAACCGCCGTCCTGCGCCATATCGGCATCTACGCCTACCGCGCCGGTTTTCTGCAACGCTACGCCGAAATGAGCGTTTCGCCGCTGGAAACCATCGAATCGCTGGAACAACTGCGCGTCCTGTGGCACGGCTACCCGATTGCCGTCGAAACCGCCAAACAAGCCCCTGCCGCCGGCGTAGATACGCAGGAAGATTTGGACAGGGTCAGGGCTG
>CALDNV010000258.1:0-2760 GCA_937914605.1 uncultured Neisseria sp. | reverse complement strand
TAGTACGGCAAGGCGAGGCAACGCCGTACTGGTTTAAAGTTAATCCACTATATTAGCCAGCATTGATTCATGCTAAAAGGTCGTCTGAAATCTTTTTCAGACGACCTTTTGACTTGCCGGAGCAAATTCTGATTATTGGGCAGATTCAGCGTTTTCGGGAACTTCTTCAGGAACTTCTGAGGCAGCTTCGCTTTCTTGTTCCAACATATTATCAGCAGATGAGTCTTGCTCAGGGAGGTTGTTGGCATCAAATTTTTCAGAAGGCATGTTGTTCATTGGTGCTTCATATGCAGGCTGTCCCAAATTGTATTGCTGCATGGCTTCGGCAGGAAGATTTTTCATTATAAAAAATACTAGTGGGATCATGATAATGAGGCAAACCAGAGCAATCCACAAATAAGCTTGCATGAGATGTTTGCGGTTTTTATTGCCGTCCCCAAATGCCCAGACAAATATCATGATAGGGTTTACTATAGGAATAGCGAGTATCAGGAGTGTGATGAGCCAATCCTTGACGGTCATGACTGCAGTGTCGTTGGGTACATTAGGGTGTGGAGTGTTATTTTGATCCATGAATAAACTACCTGAATGAAAGTAAATGAATAGGTCGGCAGCGGGCGGTTTTAATTTCTAATGTTTTAAAATGTGCTGAATGTTAAAGCGGTGACGCTGTATAGAATCATTTTGCACTTTTACCCGACTGCCCGGCGATTGCAACATATATTTTATCCCAGCTGCAAGGAGGGGAATGTTATCTTTCATTCCGTTTTCATGCAAGTGGGCGGGTGGCGGGATAAGGCATTGAGGTGGGATGTGTTGGATTTTGGGTCATATGTGGATGGGTTTTAATGGAATGGGGCGGCTTTGCCGTGTTCTATTAAATTCAATCCACTATGGGTAAGAAACTCAGAAGCGGGTTGATGAAATGGGGTGATGTGCGGGTTGGTGCCGCAAAAGGAAATTTAATGTAAAGGTCGTCTGAAAATAGGTTTTCAGACGACCTTTAGGATTGTGAACTATTCTGCGGCAGGTTTTACCGTGTTGCGGACATCGCCGCTTTTTTCTTTGTGTTTCAGCACTGCACGGTCGAGCTTGTCCATCAGAACATCAATGGCGGCGTACATATCTTGTTCAACGGCCTCGACGTGGAGGTCTTTACCCGCCAGATGGATGTCTGCTTCAGCCTGTTGATTGAGTTTTTCCACGGAAAGGGTAATGGTAACGGAAATGGCGTTGGCTGCGTGGCGGTTGATGCGTTCCAATTTTTCGGAAACGTAGTTTTTGATGGCCTCGGTAACGTCGAAATTCAGACCGGTGATTTTCAGATTCATAATACAGCTCCTTCGGTGGGGTTCAGTCCGTCAGAAACGGAACGGGAAAACTGCGGTTTAAAACTGTCATTCGGTAAGTTTGCGTTTGTGTGCCGGCGGGATGTCGAGCGACTCCCTGTATTTGGCGACGGTGCGGCGGGCGATGTCTATGCCCTGTTGTTTGAGGAGGCGGACAAGGGTTTCGTCGGAATGGGGTTTGCTGCTGTCTTCGTTTTCGATAATCTGCCCCAAAACGGCTTTAATCGCGCCTTGGCTCAGGCCTTCTTTGTCGCCTTCGGAATTGACTGCCTGTGTGAAGAAATAGCGTAACGCAAATAGTCCGCGCGGGCAAGACAAATATTTTTGGTTGGCGGCGCGCGAAATGGTGCTTTCGGCAAGCCCCAATTCGGCGGCTGCATCTTTCATAAGCATGGGGGCGAGTCCGATTTCGCCGAAGATGAAGAAGTCTTCCTGATTTTTGACGATGTATTCGGCAAGGCGGATGACGGTGCTTTTGCGCAGTTCGAGAGAGTCGATGCGCTGCTTGGCTTCGTTGATTTTTTCTTTCCACTCGGGTGCGCCGTCTTCTGCGGATTTCATCAGTTCGCAGTATTCGCGGTTGAGTTGCAGTTTGGGCCAGGCGGCTTCGTTGCCGATGACTTTCCAGCCGTCTTTGCCTTCTTTGACCCAAACGTCGGGCTGGATGTAGGCGGTTGGTTCGGAGGAGGCAAAACCGTAGGCGGGGTAGGGGTTGAGCGTGGCGATGATGTCGAGTGCGGCTTCTATGGTTTCGCTGTCGATTTCGGGAAAGAGTTTGCGGAAGCGGATGATGTTTTGTTTGCGGTTTTTACCCAAATCGTGCAGCGAACTTTGGATGAGGTGGGCGGCCGCCTGACGCGCGGGGCTGGCGGGCAGGCGCATGAGTTGGAGCATCAGGGATTCGGTCAGGTCGGCGGCGGCAACGCCGGGCGGGTCGAAGGTCTGCAAAAGGTCGAGGGCGTTTTGCAGCTCGTCTTCGTCCAGCATCCATTCCAAGGGCGTGTTGTCGATAACGTCTTGGATGCTGTCGGTGAAATAGCCTTGGTCGTCAAGGAAGTCGATAAGGATGTGGACGTAGGCGGCTTCTTTGTCGGAAAGGGGGTGTTCGCACACTTGGGCGTGCAGGTATTGGTTGAAATCTTCTTCTTTGGCGATGTTGAGCCACGCATCTTCGGCATCGTCGCCGCCGAGGTGGTTGCTGCGCGGCATGGTGGTGCCGTGATTGAACTCTGCGTCGGCAAATTCGTCGGCTTCGGGACGTTCGAGCAGGGGATTGTCCTGCAACCAGTCTTCGACCTCGCGTTCGAGTTCGATGCCGGACATTTGCAGGATGCGCAGGGATTGTTGCAGACGTTGGTTGAGTTGTTGGGTCTGCCTAAGTTTGAGGCCGAGTAAGGTCATGGTGCAATGT
>CALDNV010000257.1:0-3009 GCA_937914605.1 uncultured Neisseria sp. | reverse complement strand
GGCCGGGCGGTTGGTTGCTATGATACGGGTGTTTCGATATACAAGGTCGGATACTTGTATCCGACAAAAGCCTGCTATCTCAAAAGCCGTCAGATTCGAGAATCTGACCTACTGAAACCGGGCATCGGGTGTAGGGTGTGTGCGGTACGCACGCACGCGGTAGTTGAAACCCAAAACCCATCCAAGGTCGTCTGAAAAACCCGTTACAGAGTTTTTCAGACGACCTTTATTCTTCCCGCCGACAGGCATACAATCACGGGCGCAGTTCCCTTTATGGATTCAATACGACTCAGGTACGCGGTTTAAGGTCGTCTGAAATATAGACAGGCTTGCCGCAAAACCAATTAATATCTAAATTTCCAACCATCCTTTAACCAGAAATAAAAATCATGAATTTCGATCTTGAAAACCTCTCTTCATTCGCGGGCTGGGAACGTCTTGCCGAAACCGGCATGGCATTCGGTACCAACCTCGTTGCCGCGCTGGCGATTTTCTTTGTCGGCAGATGGATAGCTTCCCGCCTTGTTATTTTGATGAAAGCTGCGCTGACCCGCGCCAAAGTGGACAGAACGCTCGTCAGCTTCCTCGGTAATGTGGCTAACGTCGGTCTGTTAATCCTGATCATCATTGCCGCGCTGGGCAAACTGGGCATTCCGACCACGTCGGTTACCGCCTTAATCGGCGGCGCGGGTTTGGCGGTGGCTTTGTCGCTGAAAGACCAACTGTCGAACTTTGCCGCCGGCGCGCTGATTATCCTGTTCCGTCCGTTTAAAGTCGGCGACTACATCAAGGTCAACGGCTTCGAAGGCACGGTGAGCGAAATTAAAATGGTGCAGACTGCGCTGAGTACGCCGGATAACGAAGAAATCATCCTGCCCAACAGCGTCGTCATGAGTAACAGTATCGTCAACCGTTCTTCCATGCCGCTGTGCCGCGTGCAGGTGGTGGTCGGCGTCGATTACGCCTGTGATTTGAAGGCCGCCAAAGCCGCCGTTTTGAAAGCCGCCACCGAGCATCCTTTGTGCGTACAGACCCAAGGCAAAGAGGCAGTAACATATATTACCAACTTGGCCGACAGTGCCATCGAAATCACGCTTTGGGCGTGGACGAACGAAGCCGATTTGGGCGCGTTCCGCTTCGGGCTGAACGAGCAGGTAGTGGAAAACCTGCGTGCCGCCAATATCAATATTCCTTTCCCACAGCGCGATGTGCATATCATCCAACAACAGGGGTAAGGGTAAGTTTCGGATTGACGAATCCGACCTGCTGAAACCGCGGGCATACGGTGTTTGAATCCAAAGCCCATCTGAGGTCGTCTGAAAACCTGTCTTATGGTTTTCAGACGACCTTTTTATATTCTTTCCGTTTCCTGTATTATTCATATTGGTTTAACCACTTTTTCTTGAAAGGTCAAAAATAATGTCGCTCACTTTAAAATTTGTTCTGACCGCCGGTTTGCTCCTTCTTGGATTCCAAGCCGCTGCCCAAGATATTCCGCAAGCGTTTCAAGGCAAATGGGCCGGGCATTATGAAGGGAAGGTATCGCCCAAACATATAAGGGCTTTATGTGCCATGGGTTATGATGAAAACGCTGCTATGGATAATGTCTATGTGTCGGAAGATAGCGGCTTTTATATTGAAATAGGTAAAAAATCAATTGAATTAACCGGTTGGGAATGGGGTGCGAAATATACGAAACTGAATTATCGAATTTATTCGCCCGATAAAATCGCAGGTACGGCACGCGTTCGGGAAGAGGAGCCGGAGCAAGGTACGCAGATTTATAACGATAATTTTGAGTTTTCGTTAAACCGAGGCGTACTGACGCAAAGATTCCGTGATTTTTCAACGGACGGCTCAGGCAAAAAAGTTTGGCGGACGCGTACGCTGATGCGTTGCAAATAATGCTGGGCAAACCGTAGCCGGTCGCAAGTTGGAGGCTTGTATCCGACAACAGCCGCTGCCATCTCAAATAGCCGTCGGATTCGAGAATCTGACCTACGGCAAAAACCGTAGCAAGAGAGAATAGAAACCCGTAGCGTGGGCTTTGCCCACGAATCAAGCCCAAAATTTCAGACGGCCTCTTTTACCCAACATTATCGTGGGCAAAGCCCACGCTACAATGTATACCGACTACTGACAGTATTGAATGATTACTTTGCCGAAACGGTATCCGAACGGCTTGATTTGAGTTTTGGTATTTTTACCTGACGGGGTCAAAAATACAGTTGCTACTGAAACTACCAAACCGAAACCCATCCGAGGTCGTCTGAAAACCTGTCTTATGGTTTTCAGACGACCTTTATTGTTCCCGCCGACAGGCATACAATCAAAAGTGCAGTACCTTTCATTGATTCAATACAAGGAGACAGTTATGCGCGGCATAAAATCAGTTGCATTGTTGTGTACTTTGGCATTGGGTGCGCCGGCGTTTTCGGCGGGTTTGACCCAAACGCTGCCAGGCGATTTGACGACGGCTCAGGCGCAGGCAGTGGTACAGGCTTCGATGAAAAAGGCGCGTGAAATCAAGGTGCCGATGAATATCGCGGTCATGGACGCGGGCGGTAATTTGAAGGCGTTTGCGCGTATGGACGATGCGTTTATCGGCAGCATCGATATTGCGCAGAAAAAGGCGAAAACGGCACGCTATTTCAATATGTCCACCCGCGATTTGGGCAAGGCTTCGCAGCCGGGCGGCGAGCTTTACGGTATTGAGGTGACCAACGACGGTTTGGTGATTTTTCCCGGCGGTGTGCTGCTGGTGGATAAAAACGGCGTTATCGTCGGCAGCGTCGGCGTGAGCGGCGGCTCGGTCGATGAAGACGAAAGCGTCGCGAAAGCAGGTGCGGCGGTATTGTCGGGCAGGTAAGCCGCAGCTTAAGGCAACCCGACGTATTTCTTTTCATTGATTTGCGTTGGGTTGCTGAAATAGGCAGAGGTCGTCTGAAAATGTGGGTTTTATAGTGGATTAACTTTAAACCAGTACGGCGTTGCCTCGCCTTAGCTCAA
>CALDNV010000256.1:0-3359 GCA_937914605.1 uncultured Neisseria sp. | reverse complement strand
GACACCCGCTCCACCTTCATCTCCGGACGGGTAAAACAGGCATAATCGCCCCAAATGTGTAGGCGGATTTGGTTCATTGGGTTCTCCTTTTGTTGTCATCGGCAGTTATTCGAAAATTTCGGATAGCTGGATTTTCTTTGTTTGGTTGGGAAGTGCGGATTTAGACGACGTTTTGAAAACGTTGGGGAAAATGACCGCACTTTTGCTTCTTGATGGAATATTTTCAACTAAGCCCAAATCATTTTGGCAATTTTAAACAGCAAAATATGGCGTTCTTCTAGTGCTTTTGCATCAAATTCATTAATTGCCTTCAATTCATCCAACTTATGTTCCTTCTTAAACCGTTCCACATCAAGATTTGACTTGTAAAAATCCTCTCTCAATGTTTCGTTCCAAAGCAAAGTCCCTGAATAAGTTTTTAATTTTTGCTGATAGATTTCATTGCTACTAGAAATATTGTCTTTTCCTTTTAATAACAAAATTCCACCTAGTCTATTTCGCTCCACAAGGAAAGTATCTTCATCTTCAAAATGTTTTTGACTTTCTTCATTTCGAGATAGGATGTGTTCAATATGAAATCCATTTTTTGCGCCTGTTTTTGTAACTAAATCTTCATAAGTATGTCGCATTTTGACATCAAATTGTTCAGCAAGAAAACCTTCTACCCGCGCAAAGAAATAGCGTTTAAAACGAGTATTTAAATTATCTCCTGTTGTTTTAAACAAGGAATAGATCATTGATTCATCAGACGTTGTTTTATCTTTTAATGCGTCTTTTAACTCTTTATCAAACGCACAACGGATAATTTCGTCGTTATCAGCATTGCGAATAGTTGCAGCAATTCGATGTAGTGCCTCTTGGAAGTTATTACTTTCGTAAACGCTCTGAAGTTGCAACAAAGAAAACAATCTATCTGTTTCTAGTGCAATTTTCTTAATCTTCTCCTCTTCTTTCTCATCATTAATCTTACAGGCAGATAGCCCTAACAAAAGCACACCATCAATATCATTTAAACGATTAAACGCAAATCCACCTACCTCATCTTTTTTAAGATGAGTTGATAATTTCACATACAAATCAGCATAATAAGTAAAATCTTCATCTAAGAAATCCATAACCCCTTGCGGATTATGATCAAGTTTCAAATTTTGTTGAAATTCAGTTGAAAACATTAATCGATGATAATCACCATCATAACGCTTGGCATCACTACGGCTTTGGCTAAAACGAGCTTTTAGATAAAAACGGAAAAAACGATCGGTTTCATCATCAGATAACTTATTAATTGCACGCGTTTTATCTTCCCAAAGTTGGTTATATTGTTTTTTATCCAATATAATCTTATCAATTTGCCCAAGCAGTTTACCTTTTAGAATTTCATAAGGCTTTAAACGTACCCCACGGTCATTAATGACTTCAAATACCATGGGAACGTCTGTCTGTTCTACAGATAAATTAATCAACACCAAGCGACGTAAAAAATAAAATATAAATGTTTCTAATTGATGTTTTTCTTTTATATTCTGATCTAACCAAGATTTGATTTCCTTATAGTTCTTAACCATATTATCGGCTGTTAATCCGCTATCTATTGGCGCGTCATCAATCTTTTCTTTAAACAATGCTTCCAACGTTGCCAAATGAGCTTCATGCCTCATCCAAAAAGTTTTTTTATAGCCTGATTGTCCAAATATTTTATTTTTTACCCAATCAGACAATTCGCTGTCATAGGCAGCAGCCCTATGATGCAAATTTAACAATATTAAAGTTAAAGTGGTTAGCCTTTGCTATCCATCTACAACATAAACACGTCCATCTATTGTATTGGTTACATAGGTATTCAAGTAATACCAAGGATATTTACTATCGATAACCTGTTCATCAGGGGGCAAACTACTATTCTGTTGATAGACTTCATTAAATTTATAAAAAATATCATCTAACAACCGCTTTACAGGTTCTTTTGTCCACTTATATTCTCGTTGATAAAAATCAATATAGTATTGAGTATTACTAAAAACTTTATCTATATTTTGTTTGTCTGGAGAAATATCCATGTTGTTTCCTTTAGTTAAGTTAATAAATATATAAAACGAGCATTAAACCATACTGATTTATACTTATTTTATCATCTTGCTTTAATCAAAATACTGAATTTTCAGCTTTGATAAAAACATTATCCTCCCAACTCAACCCCGCCACATCATCATACAAATCCAGCCCGATCAGCGTATAAAACTGTTTGCCGAAGTTTTTCTCATTAATTGGTTCGATACGCCCTGCTTTATACAAAGCGGCGAGGGCATTTTTGGGGATTTGGACGGTGTAGAGTTGCAGTTTGCGTAAGAGTCCGCCGATGTGGTCGGCGTGGTGCAGGCTGCTAATGAGGTTTTCAGCCTCACCATCGAAGGGAATAATCAGCGGCTGCATATGGCTTTCAATCATGCGGAATTTGTCGGCGATGGTTTGGAATGGGAAATCGAGGCTTTGCCCTGTGTCGTTGTGCATTTTCAGGATTTTTTTATTGTCCAGTTCGCTGCCTTTTAATTGATAAAGCTCGGCGAAGTAGGCAGCGACGGCTTGGGTGGATAAGAGGTCGTCTGAAAAGCTATCGGCGGTCAGGCGCATAACGGCGGCTTGGGCGGCAAGTTCAGGCGGGGCTTTCCATTGTTCTTCTGGCGTAAATATCCAGACAAAGCTGTTTTCAGACGGCCTTTTGCCTTCGCGATTGCAACGTCCTGCGGCTTGGGCAACGCTGTCTAAACCTGCTTCGGCGCGCATTACTAGCGGAAAATCCACATCAACGCCGGCTTCGATTAAGGAGGTGGCGATGACGCGGCAGGGTTCTCCGCTTTTCAGACGACCTCTGATCTCATCGAGCTTTTGACTGCGGTGTTTGGCGCACATTAAGGTGGTCAGGTGGAACGTACCGTCAAGGTGTTTGGCTTGGTCGTACAGGCTGCGGGCGTGGCGGCGGTTATTGACGATGACGAGCATTTGCGGGTGTTCGCCAAGTTTGGCGAGCAGGTCGGCGTCGGTTTGTTTGCCGATGTGTTGCACGGTGGTGCGGCGCAGTTTGTCGAAAAGTGCGGTCGGTTTTGGGGCTATTTCGCGCACGTTTTCAAAGCCGCGATAGAAGCCGTTTTCAGCTTGCACAGCTGGCTGGGTGGCGGTGCACATGACGACGCTGCAGCGGTAATTTTGCGACAATTCTTTGATGGCTTGCATGATGGGCAGCAAAAGATTGAGCGGCAGCATTTGCGCTTCATCGAGGATAATGACGGAGCCTGCGATGTTGTGCAGTTTGCGGCAGCGCGAGGAGCGGTCGGCAAAGAGGGATTCGAAGAATTGCACGGCGG
>CALDNV010000255.1:0-10861 GCA_937914605.1 uncultured Neisseria sp. | reverse complement strand
ATAAACCACCATATCGTGTAAAGATTGGAATGTAAGGCGAAAGTTGTTGTAATTCAGTCAACAGAAAAAGTCAGATTGATATAGAATTTGGTTATCTGGATAATCCTGATTATAATGGTAGACATGAAAAAATATATTCCCATCTTATTTGCGTTGGCGGCACTTGCCGGTTGTGAGACCATTTATGTCCCAAGCTTGCAAGAAGTGCCTGTCCGTCCGACTAATGTTAAAACGACTAAGGGTGAAAAATCTGCGGCGTTCAGTTTGGCTTCTTCGCATTGGAGTGATGTTTCAAAAATTCGCGATGAGGCGACGCGTTTGAGCTATCAGGTCAGCCAAGGAAAAATGACCAAGGTTCAAGCTGCCCAATATCTGAACAAGTTCCGCATTCAGCTTGTCGGCCGTAATGTCGTGGATGACAGCGTATATGAGGTTTATCTGCGTTCTGCCGTTGACAGCCAACGAGGCGAAATCAATACCGAACAATCCAAGCTGTATATCCAAAACGCCTTGCGCGGATGGCAGCAACGCTGGAAAAATATGGGTAACAAACCTTCTAACCCGGCATTTACCAACTTCCTGATGGAAGTCATGAACATGACTCCGTTGAAATAAGTTCCTCATTTCAAACAAAAGGTCGTCTGAAAATTTTCAGACGACCTTTTGTTTTGGATGTCGATATTTATGATGTTTTACGCAGCAGCTTCTCGGTTGCCAGTCTTGCCCGCTCTTTGATGTCTTCCGTCAGATAAGTTTTCATCTGGCTGTACACCAAAGTAATAACGGCAATGTCGTCGCTGAATCCCAAAGGACCCAGCAAATCGGGAATGCTGTCGATAGGGCTGAGGAAGTAAACCAATGCGCCGATGATAATCATCTTGGCGCGTCTGGGGGTGTGAGGGGAGTCCCAAAGATAATACAGCGCATACAACTGGCGTACGATGGGCTCGCCCAACCGACCTGCAAAACGGGCGAGTTTATTGAGAAAACCCGTTTTATCCAAATTGCGCCTTCTGAATTTGGGGATAAAGTTTTCCGGATCGGAAGACTGGGTGTATTGTTTTTCTTCGGAATGTTTCATAACAAGCCTCACAGTAATTGAGTGGGAAGGGTTTGCCGTAATGCGGGCAAAGTATAAAACGGAGTAAGGCAAAGAAATGTCAGTATAGTGCAGTTTTGTGATAGGTGCTGAAGAGGTCGTCTGAAACATACCGATCGCAGGCATTGAATGTAATGTTTTTGCGGTTCGATTTATATTCAAATTTTGTGGTTATTGGATGATAAAAATAATATTTATTTCTATTTATATATTATAAAAACAAAGATATTAAGATGGTATTGCAGGGCATGAAAGCCATATGGAGGTTACTGAACAGCGGTTAAAGCGATATTGGTTCAATTATTAATGGATAGTGTTTTGTTATTGGTACAGTTTATGATGTTTTTTGGTAAAATTTATTAGATTGTTTATAAATTAGACTGTTCAAAATCGGATAAAACAGGTAAATTATAGTTTATGTAACTCGATGTAATTTGAGTTATTGGTTTTGAGCTGATAAAAAATACAGAGGAACTGGCTATGTCCGTCAAACCGCGTCCTGTCTTTTTGGAGATTCCCAATATACGGTTGCCTATACCGGGAATTGTCTCCATCTTGCACCGCATCAGCGGGGTAGGGTTATTTATAATGCTTCCCGTTTTGCTGTATCTCCTGTCCGGTACGTTGAGCCGCGAGTCGGCGTTTGAAACTTACCGTGCCATCGTTTCCAATCCTTTGGTCAAGTTGATTTTAATCGGCGTGTTATGGGCTTATCTGCACCATTTTCTCGCCGGTATCCGTTTTTTATTTTTGGATGCACACAAAGGCCTTGAGCTGAATACTGCGCGCAATACCGCCAAATTGGTGTTTGCTGCCGCATTGGTGCTGACCGTCGTTTTGGGAGCGTTGTTATGGTAGAGCGTAAATTGACCGGTGCCCATTACGGTTTGCGCGATTGGGCGATGCAGCGTGCGACTGCGGTTATCATGTTGATCTATACCGTCGCGCTTTTAGTGATTCTGTTTACCCTGCCTAAAGAATATTCGGCATGGCAGGCATTTTTCGATCAAGTTTGGGTGAAGGTATTCACTCAAGTCAGCTTTATCGCCGTATTTTTGCACGCTTGGGTGGGTATCCGCGATTTGTGGATGGACTATATCAAACCCTTCGGCGTGCGTTTGTTTTTGCAGGTTGCCACTATCGTTTGGTTGGTCGGCTGCTTGGTGTATTCAATTAAAGTAATTTGGGGGTAAGTATGGGTTTTCCTGTTCGCAAGTTTGATGCCGTGATTGTCGGCGGTGGTGGTGCAGGTTTACGCGCAGCCCTCCAATTATCCAAATCCGGTCTGAATTGTGCCGTTTTGTCTAAAGTGTTCCCGACCCGTTCGCACACCGTAGCGGCTCAGGGCGGTATTTCCGCCTCTTTGGGTAATGTGCAGGAGGACCGTTGGGACTGGCACATGTACGATACCGTGAAAGGTTCCGACTGGCTGGGCGACCAAGATGCGATTGAGTTTATGTGTCGCGCCGCGCCTGAAGCGGTGATTGAGTTGGAACACATGGGTATGCCTTTTGACCGCGTGGAAAGTGGCAAAATTTATCAGCGTCCTTTTGGCGGTCATACTGCCGAACACGGCAAGCGCGCGGTAGAACGTGCCTGCGCGGTTGCCGACCGTACCGGTCATGCAATGCTGCATACCCTGTATCAACAAAACGTCCGTGCCAATACGCAATTCTTTGTGGAATGGACGGCGCAAGATTTGATTCGTGATGAAAATGGCGACGTGGTCGGTGTGACCGCCATGGAAATGGAAACCGGCGAAGTTTATATTTTCCACGCTAAAGCCGTGATGTTTGCTACCGGTGGCGGCGGTCGTATTTATGCGTCTTCTACCAATGCCTATATGAATACCGGCGACGGTTTGGGCATTTGCGCCCGTGCAGGCATTCCGTTGGAAGATATGGAATTCTGGCAATTCCATCCGACCGGTGTGGCAGGTGCAGGCGTGTTGATTACCGAAGGCGTACGCGGTGAGGGTGGTATTCTGTTGAATGCCGACGGTGAGCGCTTTATGGAACGCTATGCGCCGACTGTAAAAGACTTGGCTTCGCGCGACGTGGTTTCCCGCGCAATGGCGATGGAAATCTACGAAGGTCGCGGCTGCGGCAAAAACAAAGACCATGTATTGTTGAAAATCGACCATATCGGTGCCGAAAAAATTATGGAAAAACTGCCGGGTATCCGCGAGATTTCCATTCAGTTTGCCGGTATCGACCCGATTAAAGACCCGATTCCCGTTGTGCCGACTACCCACTACATGATGGGCGGTATTCCGACCAACTACCACGGCGAAGTCGTTGTGCCGCAAGGCGACGAATATGAAGTGCCGGTGAAAGGTCTGTATGCTGCGGGCGAGTGCGCTTGTGCTTCCGTGCACGGTGCAAACCGTTTGGGTACCAACTCCCTGCTTGACTTAGTGGTATTCGGTAAAGCTGCCGGCGACAGCATGATTAAATTCATCAAAGAGCAAAGCGATTGGAAACCGCTGCCTGCCGATGCCGGCGAGTTGACCCGCCAACGTATCGAACGTCTGGATAATCAAACTGGTGGCGAAAATGTTGATGCGCTGCGTCGCGAACTGCAACGCTCTGTCCAACTGCATGCCGGCGTGTTCCGTACCGATGAGATTCTGAGCAAAGGCGTTCGAGAAATCATGGCGATTGCCGAGCGTGTGAAACGTACTGAAATCAAAGACAAGAGCAAAGTGTGGAATACTGCGCGTATCGAGGCTCTGGAATTGGATAACCTGATTGAAGTGGCGAAAGCGACTTTGGTGTCTGCCGAAGCACGTAAAGAATCACGCGGCGCGCACGCTTCAGACGACCATCCTGAGCGCGATGACGAAAACTGGATGAAACACACGCTGTATCATTCAGATACCAATACCTTGTCCTACAAACCGGTGCACACCCAGCCTTTGAGCGTGGAATACATCAAACCGGCCAAGCGCGTTTACTGATGCGTTTTCAGACGACCTCTGTATCACAAGGGGTCGTCTGAAAATCAAATACACCACCACACTGAACAGCCTGAACCCATAACATAAAACCATCAGGCGGTTTATGAGAAAAGGAACACTTCTCATGGAAAAAATGAGTTTTGAAATTTACCGTTACAATCCGGACGTTGATGCCAAACCATATATGCAACGTTACGAGTTGGAACTGGAACCTACCGACGTCAAACTTTTGGACGCGCTGGTGCGCCTGAAAGCGCAAGACGATACCCTGTCTTTCCGCCGTTCCTGCCGCGAAGGTATTTGCGGTTCGGATGGTATGAACATCAACGGCAAAAACGGCTTGGCGTGCCTGACCGATTTACGCAGCCTGAAACAGCCTGTCAAAATCCGCCCGCTGCCCGGTCTGCCCGTCATCCGCGACCTGATTGTGGACATGACCCAGTTCTTCAAACAATACCATTCCATCAAGCCTTACGTCGTTAACGACAATCCGATCGATGCCGACAAAGAGCGCTTGCAAACCCAAGAAGAACGTAAAGAGTTGGACGGCTTGTACGAATGTATTTTGTGTGCCTGCTGCTCAACTGCCTGTCCGTCGTTCTGGTGGAACCCCGACAAATTCGTCGGTCCGTCCGGTTTGCTGAACGCCTACCGCTTCATTGCCGACAGCCGCGATACCATTACCAACGAGCGTTTGGACAATTTGAACGACCCGTATCGCCTGTTCCGCTGCCATACCATCATGAACTGCGTGGACGTATGTCCTAAACACTTGAATCCGACCCGTGCCATCGGTAAGATTAAAGAAATTATGTTGAAACGAGCCGTTTAAGAAATGATGGTTTTTGACGATATTGCCAAACGGAAAATCCGTTTTCAAACCCGCCGGGGATTATTGGAGTTAGATCTGATTTTCGGCAGGTTTATGGAAAAAGAATTCGAGCATTTGAGCGATAAAGAGCTGTCCGAGTTTTCCGAAATCCTTGAGTTTCAAGATCAAGAGCTTCTTGCCCTGATCAACGGACATTCGGCGACAGACAAGGAACACCTTATCCCTATGCTTGAAAAAATCAGACGAGCTTGACGTATTGGAAATCCGCCTGCCTTTCGGCGGATTTCTAGGATACGGAGGTCGTCTGAAAATAAAGACCGTGCTGCATAGGTAGCAACGAAAGCCCCAACCTACAAAGGAGCGATAAATATGTCCAAATCAATTAAACTCAACGTACCCAATCAAGAGGATTTAGAACTGCCCGTATTGGAAGCGAGCATCGGTCATGACGTGGTCGATATCCGCGCACTGACGAAAAACACAGGCCTATTCTCATTCGACCCCGGATTCGTTTCAACAGCAAGCTGCGAATCCAAAATCACTTATATCGACGGCGACAAAGGTCTGCTGTATTACCGTGGTTATCCCATCGAACAACTCGCCGAAAAATCCGATTATTTGGAAGTCTGCTACCTGCTGATTTACGGCGAACTGCCGACGCCTGAGCAAAAGGCAGAATTTGACAATACCGTCCGCCGTCATACGATGGTGCATGAACAGCTGACTTGGTTCTTCCGCGGCTTCCGTCGCGATGCGCATCCGATGGCGATGATGGTCGGCGTGGTTGGTGCATTGTCTGCGTTCTATCAAGACAGTCTGGACATTACGAACCCCGAACACCGCAAAATCGCAATTTACCGTCTGATTTCCAAAATTCCGACGATTGCGGCGATGTGCTACCGCTACTCCAACGGTCTGCCGTTCAATTATCCGAGAAATAACCTCTCTTATTCCGAAAATTTCATGCACATGATGTTTGCCACACCATGTGAAGACTACAAACCCAATCCTGTATTGGCACGCGCGCTCGACCGCATCTTTATCCTTCATGCCGACCACGAGCAAAACGCATCGACTTCGACCGTCCGTCTGGCAGGTTCTTCAGGCGCGAACCCGTTTGCCTGTATCGCTGCCGGTATTGCCTGTCTGTGGGGTGCGTCCCACGGCGGTGCGAACGAAGCCGTCTTGAAAATGTTGGACGAAATCGGCGATGTGTCCCGTGTTGCCGAATATATGGAAGGCGTGAAACAGCGTAAATACCGCCTGATGGGCTTCGGACACCGCGTGTACCGCAATATGGATCCGCGCGCCAGCATCATGCGTGAGACCTGTTATGAAGTGCTGAAAGAATTGGGCTTGGAAGACAGTCCGAAATTCAAGCTGGCAATGGAATTGGAACAAATTGCCCTGAAAGACCCGTTCTTCGTGGAGCGCAAACTGTACCCCAACGTCGACTTCTACTCCGGTATCGTCCTGTCCGCGCTGGGCATTCCGACCGAAATGTTTACCGTCATCTTTGCCCTGTCACGCAGCGTGGGCTGGATTTCGCACTGGCATGAAATGATCGGCGATCCTTCGCTGAAAATCGGCCGTCCGCGCCAACTTTATACCGGTGCGGAACGCCGCGATTATGTGCCGGCGGATAAACGCTGAAAATCGGTATGTTAATATGTTGTCGGAACTTCATTTGAGAAAGCCGAATAGTTTTTTTAAATAAGTTTGTCTGCAGTAAACGAAACAGATACAAGTAATTTGGCTGGAAATAGGGTAGAATGAAGTGTCATTTCAAACGGCATGGATTCCGTTGAAACACATGGAATTCTACCCTTTGTTTATATTTTAAAGAAAAGAGCTCGCGTCATGATGGATGAAAAACTCAATTTTTCTTATCTGTTCGGTTCAAATGCTCCCTACATCGAGGAGTTGTATGAGAATTTCCTGGAAAACCCCAATTCGGTCGATGAAAAATGGAAGCAGTATTTCACCGACTTAAGCAAGCAGCCCGGTGCGGCGGATGTTGATATCGCCCATGCGCCGATCCGTGAATCCTTCGCCAATTTGGCAAAAACCAAATCGACAGCGGCTATTGCCGGCGGTATGGACGAAGCCATGATGAAGAAACAGGTTGGCGTACTGCGGTTGATTTCTGCTTACCGTATTCAAGGTGTGGGCGCTGCTCAGCTTGACCCGCTCAAACGTATCCCGCCACGCAACATTGAAGCCCTCGATCCCAAATTCCACGGACTGAATGATGCCGATATGGCGGTTCAGTTTAATATGGGCGAGGGCGATTTTTCCGGCCAAAGCAAACTGCCCCTGTCCCAAATCATCAGCAACCTCAAGCAAACCTATTGCGGCCACCTCGCATTGGAATACATCTACATTCCCAATACCGAAGAACGCCGCTGGTTGCGCAATTATTTCGAGGATGTGCTGTCCACCCCGAGCTACAGTGCCGAACAGAAACGCCGCATCCTGAAAGAAATGACCGCTGCCGAGACTTTGGAGCGTTATCTGCATACCAAATATGTCGGTCAGAAACGCTTCGGCGTAGAAGGCGGCGAGAGCGTGATTGCCGGTCTGAATTACCTGATTCAAAACGCAGGTAAAGACGGCGTCGAAGAAGTCATCATCGGTATGGCACACCGAGGTCGTCTGAATGTCTTGGTCAACATTTTGGGCAAGAAACCGGGCGATTTGTTTGCCGAATTTGAAGGCCGTGCCGAAATCAAGCTGCCCAGCGGTGACGTAAAATACCACATGGGTTTCAGCTCCGACATCGCTACGCCGAACGGTCCGATGCATGTTTCTTTGGCGTTCAATCCGTCGCATTTGGAAATCGTCAATCCTGTCGTTGAAGGTTCTGCACGCGCCAAACAAAAACGTTTGGGCGAAAACGGCCGCGACAAAGTATTGCCCGTATTGATTCACGGCGACTCTGCATTTGTCGGCTTGGGCGTCAACCAAGCGACGTTTAATCTGTCTAAAACGCGCGGCTATACCACCGGCGGTACGGTTCACATCGTCATCAACAACCAAATCGGCTTCACCACCTCCGATACCCGCGACACCCGTTCGACCGTGCATTGCACCGACGTGGCGAAAATGGTTTCCGCTCCGGTCATTCATGTCAACGGCGACGATCCGGAACGCGTTTGCTTCGCCATTCAAGCCGCGTTGGACTACCGTAAGAAATTCAACAAAGACATCGTGATTGATGTCGTCTGCTACCGCAAATGGGGCCACAACGAGGGCGACGATCCGACCCTGACCCAGCCGATGATGTACAAAAAAGTATCGCAACACCCCGGTGCGCGTGCTTTGTACACTGAGCAACTGATTGCAGAAGGCGTGGTAACGCAGGCAGAAGCCGACGGCTATATCCAAGCCTACCGCGATGCTTTGGATAAAGGCGAACACGTTGAGCAAACGACGTTGAGCAATTTCCAACGCACGCAAATCGACTGGAGCAAATACCAAGGCAAAGACTGGCGCGAAGATGTGGAAACCGGCCTGCCCGCTGCCGACATCGAGCGTCTGGCCGAGAAATTTACCGCCGTTCCCGAAGGCTTTGCACTGCATCCGACTGCCAAACGCGTGCTCGAAGCGCGTAAAGGTATGGCTGCGGGCAGTCAGCCGATTGACTGGGGTATGGCGGAAACCCTTGCATACGCCAGCCTGGTCACTAAAGGCCACGGCGTGCGCATTTCCGGCGAAGACTCCGGACGCGGTACGTTCTCACACCGCCATGCCGTATTGCACGACCAAAAACGCGAAAAATGGGATGACGGCACTTATGTACCGCTGCGCAATATGGGCGAAGGCGCAGGCGAGTTCCTCGTTATCGACTCCATCTTGAATGAAGAAGCGGTCATGGCGTTCGAATATGGTTTCGCCTGCTCCGCGCCCGACAAACTGACTATTTGGGAAGCGCAGTTCGGCGACTTTGCCAACGGTGCACAAGTGACCATCGACCAATTCCTGTCGTCCGGCGAAACCAAGTGGGGTCGTCTCTGCGGTCTGACCACCATCCTGCCGCACGGTTACGACGGTCAAGGTCCGGAACATTCCTCCGGCCGCGTGGAACGCTGGTTGCAACTGTGTTCCGAACACAATATGCAAATCATTATGCCGTCCGAAGCGTCGCAGATGTTCCACCTGCTGCAACGCCAAGTCTTGGGTTCGTACCGCAAACCACTGGTGATTTTCATGTCCAAACGCCTGTTGCGCTTCAAAGGTGCGATGAGTCCGCTGGAAAACTTTACCGAAGGTTCGCGCTTCCGTCCCGTCATCGGTGATACCGCCGAGCGTGGCAACAATGAAAGCGTGAAACGCGTGATTCTGTGTGCCGGACAGGTTTACTACGATTTGGAAGCAGGCCGTGCCGAGCGCAAACTGGAAAACGATGTCGCCATCGTCCGCGTCGAGCAGCTTTATCCGTTCCCATACGACGAAGTGCGCGCGGAGTTGGCGAAATATCCGAACGCGAAATCCGTGGTTTGGGCGCAAGAAGAGCCGAAAAACCAAGGCGCGTTCTACCAAATCCGCCACCGCTTGGAAGACGTTATCAGCGAAAGCCAAAAACTGTCTTACGCCGGTCGTCCGAGCAGCGCATCGCCAGCCGTCGGCTATATGAGCAAACACGTCGCCCAGCTGAAACAACTGGTTGAAGACGCAATGACGCTGTAACGCAATACGGTGCGGCGTTCCGAATGAAACACTTCAGACGGAACGCCCGCCAAACAAAAGAGATAACACACAACAGGTCGTCTGAAAACCAACGACCATCCGGAGACACAAAATGATTATTGACGTAAAAGTACCCATGCTGTCCGAAAGCGTATCCGAAGGCACGCTCTTGGAATGGAAGAAAAAAGTCGGTGAAGCCGTAGCGCGCGACGAAATCCTGATTGACATCGAAACCGACAAAGTGGTTTTGGAAGTACCTTCCCCACAAGCCGGCGTATTGGTTGAAATCATTGCCCAAAACGGTGAAACCGTTGCTGCCGAGCAAGTGTTGGCACGCATCGATACCGCGGCAACCGCTTCCGCTTCTGCTGAAACCCCAGCCGCCGCGCCTGCGCCTGAAGCCGCTCCCGCCGCTGCGCAAACCAATGCCGCCATGCCTGCCGCCGCCAAACTGGCAGCCGAAACCGGCGTGGATGTGAACGCGCTGCAAGGTTCCGGTCGTGACGGTCGCGTCTTGAAAGAAGACGTACAAAACGCCGCCGCCAAACCTGCTGCTGCACCCGCTGCTGCTCCTGCACCTGTTCCGGCGGGCGCACGTCCGGAACAACGCGTTCCGATGAGCCGCCTGCGCGCCCGTGTTGCCGAACGTCTCTTGGCTTCGCAACAGGAAAACGCGATTCTGACTACGTTCAACGAAGTCAACATGAAACCCATCATGGACTTGCGTGCGAAATACAAAGAAAAATTCGAGAAAGAACACGGCGTCAAACTCGGCTTCATGTCTTTCTTCGTCAAAGCAGCCGTTGCCGCGCTGAAAAAATATCCGGTGGTCAATGCTTCCGTTGACGGCAGCGACATCGTTTATCACGGTTATTTCGACATCGGTATCGCCATCGGCAGCCCGCGCGGTTTGGTTGTGCCGATTCTGCGTGATGCCGACCAAATGAGCATTGCCGACATCGAACAAGCCATCGTCGATTACGCCAAAAAAGCCAAAGACGGCAAAATCGCGCTGGAAGATTTGACCGGCGGTACGTTCAGCATCACCAACGGCGGTACATTCGGCTCTATGATGTCCACCCCGATTATCAATCCGCCGCAATCCGCCATTTTGGGTATGCACGCGACCAAAGAGCGCGCAGTCGTGGAAAACGGTCAAGTCGTTGTCCGCCCGATGATGTATCTGGCACTCTCTTACGACCACCGCATCATCGACGGCCGCGAAGCCGTGTTGACTTTGGTTGCCATCAAAGACGCGCTGGAAGATCCGGCACGCCTGTTG
>CALDNV010000254.1:0-7711 GCA_937914605.1 uncultured Neisseria sp. | reverse complement strand
TCTCTTTGAGCTAAGGCGAGGCAACACCGTACTGGTTTAAAGTTAATCCACTATAGGTCGTCTGGAACCCATTTCCAAGGAGTTTCCCCATGAAAGTCATCTTTGCCGGTACGCCTGATTTTGCCGCTGCCGCCTTAAAAGCCATTGCCGCCGCCGGTTTTGAAATCCCGCTGGTGTTGACCCAGCCCGACCGCCCCAAAGGGCGCGGGATGCAGCTTGCCCCGTCTCCCGTGAAGCACGCCGCATTGGAATTGGGTTTGCGCGTGGCGCAGCCCGAAAAACTGCGCAACAACGCCGAAGCCCTGCAAATGCTCAAAGAGGTCGAGGCCGACGTAATGGTCGTTGCCGCCTACGGATTGATTCTGCCGCAAGACGTGTTGGATACGCCGAAACACGGCTGCCTCAACATCCACGCCTCGCTGCTGCCCCGTTGGCGCGGCGCGGCGCCGATTCAGCGGGCGATTGAAGCGGGTGATGCCGAGACGGGCGTGTGCATCATGCAGATGGACATCGGTTTGGATACCGGCGATGTGGTCAGCGAACACCGTTACGCCATTCAACCGACCGATACTGCCAACGAAGTACACGACGCGCTGATGAACCTCGGTGCGGAAGCGATTGTTGCTGATTTACAACAATTAAAGGCGGAGGGTCGTCTGAAAAGCGTCAAACAGCCCGAAGAAGGCGTGACTTACGCTCAAAAATTAAGCAAAGAAGAAGCGCGTATCGATTGGAACGAAAGTGCGGCAGTGATTGAACGCAAAATTCGCGCCTTCAACCCCGTTCCCGCTGCGTGGGTGGAATATCAGGGCAAGCCGATGAAAATCTGGCGGGCGGAAGTAGTCGCGCAACAAGGCAAAGCGGGCGAAGTGTTGTCTTGCTCGGCTGATGGCTTGGTCGTTGCCTGCGGCGAGAATGCGTTGAAGATTATCGAATTGCAGCCTTCCGGTAGCAAACGGATGCCGATTGCGGCGTTTGCGGCAGGGCATAAGATTGAGGTTGGGACGGTTTTGTAGAAGCCGTTTGCAGACTGATTAATTTTCAGACGACCTTTCTTCGGATGGCTTAGAGGTCGTCTGAAAATATCGGGCAGGGAAACGTTTGGTTTTGTTGAACTGACGACAAGATTCCCCACGTTTAGGAGCAGATCATGGCAGTGTTTGAAGTAGTCGAAGGCGATATTACGAAACTTGAAGTCGATGCCATCGTGAACGCCGCCAATGCCTCGTTGTTGGGCGGCGGTGGCGTGGACGGCGCGATTCACCGCGCGGCGGGACGGGAGTTGTTGGAAGCGTGTAGAAAGTTGAACGGCTGCCGCACGGGCGAGGCGAAAATCACCCAAGGCTACCGGCTGCCGGCGAAATTTGTGATTCACACCGTCGGGCCGGTTTGGTTCGGCGGACACCGCAGCGAAGCGGTCAAGCTGGCGGAGGCGTATCAAAATTCCCTGCTGTTGGCGCAGGAACACGGCATCCGCAGCATCGCCTTCCCCTGTATTAGCACGGGCGTGTATCGTTTCCCCGCCTATTTAGCCGCCGAAACCGCTTTGGCGATTTTGAAAAAAACTTTGCCGCAGTGTCCGACTGTCGAAAAAATCGTTTTCTGTTGCTATTCGCCGCAGGACGCCGAACGCTATCGGGCATTGTTGGAACGTGACGGGGTGGTCGTCTGAAATTCCCGAATCAGGCAAAACGGCAGATTAAATGTTTTCAGACGACCTCGGGCAAGTTTGAGGTCGTCTGAAAACAGAAAAGCCGGACAGACAGTCCGGCTTCCTATAAGAATCCATTAATCAAGAATCGATTAATCGTCGCAGTGGTTGTCGGTGTCCACTTTGATGACGCGGCCGCTTTGTGAGGAAACGTCCACATCGTATTCGGTACAGCCTCTGCGGATTTCGATTTCCCAGCGTCCGTCGCTGTGGTCGATGTCGGTAACGCGGCCGCCGCCGACGCGTTTCTTGGCGATTTTGACGGCTTGCGCTTGGGAGATGGCGCGGGAATGTTTGTGCGGTGCCGCCGCGGCGGTCAGGCTGCCGGAAATGAGTGCGGCGGAAACGGCAAGCAGGGAAAGGGCGCGCAAAGTCATGATGAATCCTTATGTGTGTTGAAAAGAACGGACTATATGGATATTGTCATGAGCGGGCAATCGGATTAACACAATTTGAATCTTGCCCCGAACACCGCCCGAACCGCTTGTAAGGCGTTTACATTTTTAATGAACAAATCGAACCACAGCAGTCATTTAAGGAATTGAATTTATGAGTATGTCCCTCGCCCAAAAACTCGCCGCCGACAGCATTGCGGCGGTCGCTGAAGGGCGCAACCTTCAGGATGTGTTGGCGCAAATCCGCGCGGCGCATCCCGAGCTGACGGCGCAGGAAAACGGCGCGCTGCAGGATATTGCCTACGGCTGCCAGCGTTATTTGGGCAGCTTGAAACATATGCTCGCGCAGATGCTGAAAAAGCCGATTGACAATCCGCAGCTCGAAAGCCTGCTTTTGGCGGCGATGTACCAACTGCATTACACGCGCAACGCGCCTCATGCCGTGGTCAACGAGGCGGTCGAGAGTATCGCGAAAATCGGGCGTGGGCAGTACCGTTCGTTTGCCAACGCGATTTTGCGGCGTTTTTTGCGCGAACGCGACAAGCTTGCGGCTTCATGCAAAAAAGACGATGTGGCGAAACACAACCTGCCGCTGTGGTGGGTGGCATACCTGAAAAACCATTATCCGAAACATTGGCACAACATCACCACTGCGCTGCAATCGCATCCTCCGATGACGCTGCGGGTCAACCGACGCCACGGCAATGCCGAATCGTATTTGGAAAAGCTGGCGGCGGAAGGGATTGTGGCCAAGGCTTTGGACGAATATGCGGTAACGCTGGAAGAAGCCGTGCCGGTGAACCGCCTGCCCGGTTTTGCCGAAGGGCTGGTGTCGGTGCAGGATTTCGGCGCGCAGCAGGCGGCGTATCTGTTAAACCCTAAAGACGGCGAACGGATTTTGGACGCGTGCGCCGCGCCGGGCGGGAAGACGGGGCATATGTTGGAACTGGCGGATTGTCATGTTACCGCTTTGGATATAGACGAGGGTCGTCTGAAAAGAGTGGAGGACAATCTCGACCGTTTGGGGTTTCAGACGACCGCTCTGGCTTGCGCCGATGCGCAGGACTTGGCGGCGTGGTATGATGGAAGGCCTTTCGACGCCATCCTTGCCGACGTGCCGTGTACCGCTTCGGGTGTGGCACGGCGCAATCCCGACGTAAAATGGCTGCGCCGTCCGACCGATGCCGCCAAAACCGCCCGTCAGCAGGAGGCATTGCTGGACGCGCTTTGGCAAACCCTGACGAAAAACGGCAGAATGCTGCTTGCCACCTGCTCGGTGTTCGTCGAAGAAAACGACGTTCAGTTGCAAAAATTCCTCAACCGCCACGCCGATGCCGAGCTGATCGAATCGCGTGTGCTTTTACCGAACAAACATCAAGATGGCTTTTATTACGCGCTTATCAAAAAGCAGTAAACGGCTGTTTGGAACGCTGTTGCTCGCCCTGTCGCTGAATGCGGCGGCGGAGGGCATCAGCGTGACCCGCTCCGAGGCGAAACTGACCGAAACCGGGCAGCTTTCCGTCAGCAGCCGTTTCCGCACCGATTTGCCCGACCAGCTCAAACAGGCGCTCCGGCAGGGCGTGCCGTTGAATTTCACTTTGAGCTGGCAGCTTTCTGCGCCTTCCATGCCGTCTTACCGCTTCAAGTTTGACCAGCTGCTCAACAGCGACAATACCATCCACTACAAACTTTCCTTCCATCCGCTGACCAACCGCTACCGCATAACCGTCGGCACGTTTTCCACCGAATACGACACGCTCGATACCGCCTTGCGCGGCGTAGGGGCGGTCGCCAACTGGAAAGTGCTGTCCAAAGGCGCGTTAAGCGGCGTTGCAGCGAAAGACACACAAGCCGAAATCCGCCTGCTGCTCTCGACGGCGAAGCTGCCCAAACCCTTCCAAATCAACGCATTGACTTCTAAAAACTGGCACTTGGATTCCGGCTGGAAGTCTCTGACCATCTCTCAGGAGTAAACCATGCGCCGCTTTCTCCTGATTGCCGTGTTGGCGGCGGTGGGACTGCTCTACGGACTGACCATTGCAACGGGCAGCACCAGCCCGCTGGCGGAATATTTCTGGTGGATTATCGCCCTGTGTGCGCTGCTGATGCTGGTGTTGGCGTCGGTTTTGACGCGCTACGTCCTGCTCCTCATGCGCGACAAAAGCAAGGGCGTGTTCGGCTCGCAGATTGCGCGGCGGCTGTCGGGGATGTTTACGCTGGTGGCGGTATTGCCGGGCGTGTTCCTGTTCGGCATTTCCGCGCAGTTCATCAACGGCACGATTAATTCGTGGTTTGGCAATGATACCCACGAAGCCCTCGAGCGCAGCCTGAATTTGAGTAAATCCGCGCTGAATCTGGCAGTGGACAACGCCGTCAGCAACGCCACGCCGGTGCAAATCGACCTGATCAGCACCGCGTCTGTGGACGGCGATTTGGGCAAGGCGCTGAAAAATGCCGCCAAATCGGGCGGCTTTACCCAGCTTTCGCTCTACGACGTCAAAACCCACAAAACCGAGAAAAGTGTCAATCCGCTGAAACTAAACCAACCCGAACTCGACAAAGAAGGATGGGAGAAGCTGGAGCAGACCGGCTCGATACGCAGTTTGGAAAACATAGAAAACGTCTTGTACGCGCAAGGCTGGATGCTGATCGGCGCGCACAACGGACGCGATTACGCCTTGTTTTTTCGTCAGCCCATCTCGCAGGATGTGGCGCAAGACGCGACGCTGATTGAAGCGGCGCGGGCGAAATACGCCGAATTGAGTTACACCAAACAAGGCCTGCAAACCTTCTTCTTGGCGACTTTGCTGGTTGCCGCGCTGTTGGCGATTTTCCTTGCCTTAGTGATGGCGCTGTATTTCGCCCGCCGCTTCGTCGAGCCGGTATTGTCGTTGGCAGAAGGTGCAAGGGCGGTGGCGCAGGGCGATTTCAGCCAGAAACGCCCCGTGTTCCGCAATGATGAATTCGGCAGGTTGACCCAGTTGTTCAACCACATGACCGAACAGCTTGCCATCGCCAAAGAAGCCGACGAGAACAACCGCCTGCGCGAAGAAGCGGCGCGCCACTATCTCGAATGCGTGTTGGAAAGTTTGACCACGGGCGTGATTACCTTAGATGCCGAAGGTCGTCTGAAAACCTTCAACAAAGCCGCCGAACGGATTTTGGGCATTGAATTGGTGCCGCTGTGGGGCAGCAACTGGCACGACTGGCGCGGACAATCGCCGCAGCAGACCCTGCTTGCCGAAGTGTTTGCCGCCATTGAAGAAACCGCCAATGCCGCCAAACCCGTCCAAGTCGAATACGCCGCCCCCGACGATGCGCGGATTCTCTTGGGTAAAGCCACCATCCTGCCCGACGACAACGACAATGGTGTGGTAATGGTGATCGACGACATCACCGTCCTCATCCGCGCCCAAAAAGAAGCCGCTTGGGGCGAAGTGGCGAAACGGTTGGCGCATGAAATCCGCAATCCGCTTACGCCCATTCAACTTTCCGCCGAGAGATTGGCATGGAAATTGCATGATAAATTGGACGAACAACACGCCCAAATCCTCAGCCGTTCGACTGATACCATTGTCAAACAGGTGGCGGCATTGAAAGAAATGGTCGAAGCCTTCCGTAATTACGCCCGCGCGCCGTCGCTGAATTTTGAAAAACACGATTTGAACCGTTTGGTCGAAGAAGTGTTGCTGCTGTACGAGGGCGGGGCGTGCCGCTTTGTTCCGAACTTGTCCGACAAACCGCAGCCGATTTCCGCCGATACCACAGCCATGCGGCAGGTGTTGCACAATATTTTCAAAAACGCGGCGGAGGCGGCGGAAGAGGCAGAAGTTCCGCAAGTGAATGTCAGCGTCGGTGAAGATAACGACGGACAGGTTTTATTGACCGTTTGTAACAACGGCAAAGGTTTCAGCAAGGAAATGCTGCATAATGCTTTCGAGCCGTATGTTACCGACAAGCCGACAGGTACGGGACTGGGATTGCCCGTTGTGAAGAAAATCATCGAAGAGCACGGCGGCCGCATCAGCCTGAGCAATCAGAACGAAGGCGGCGCGTGTGTGAAAATAGCCTTACCCCGATTGGTAGAAACTTATGCGTAGCAGTGATATTTTAATTGTAGATGACGAAGTAGGTATCCGCGACTTGCTCTCGGAAATCCTCCAAGACGAAGGTTATTCCGTGGCTTTGGCGGAGAACGCCGAAGAGGCGCGCCAACTGCGCCACCAAACCCGTCCCGCCATGGTGTTGTTGGACATCTGGATGCCTGACTGCGACGGGATTACCCTGCTCAAAGAGTGGGCGAAAAACGGACAGCTCAACATGCCCGTTGTGATGATGAGCGGACACGCCAGCATCGACACTGCCGTCGAAGCCACTAAAATCGGCGCACTTGATTTTCTGGAAAAACCGATTGCCCTGCAAAAACTGCTCTCTACCGTCGACCGCGCCCTCAAACACGGCGAAATGCAGATGGCGGCGGGCTTGTCCTTCGACAAACTCGGCAACAGCCCCGCCATTCAAGAATTCAAGCAACAACTTGAGCCTGCCGTGAAAAAAAGCGGACCCGTGCTGCTCAGCGGCGAAACCGGTTCGCCGTTTGAAATCGTTGCCCGTTATTTCCACAAAAGCGGCACGCCTTGGGTCGGACTCAGTCGCGTCGAACTCATTGCCGATGCGCCATTGGAGCTGCTGCAAAAAGCATCGGGCGGCACGCTCTATCTCGGTGATGCCGCGCAGTACAGCAAAAACATCCAAAACGGCATCAGCTTCATCCTCGGCAAGGCAGACCGTTACAATGTGCGCGTCATCGTCGCCGGCAGCCACGCCGCCGATGAAAGCCCGGCAGACGCCATAGCCGATGCCAAGTTGTCCGAACTGCTCTCCGGCAACGTCATCAGCATCCCGCCGTTGCGCAGCCAATCCGAAGACATCGCCTTCTTGGTCAACCAAGTCATGACCGAATTGGCGGACAGCGAAAAAATCCAGCCCGTCAAATTCAGCAACGGCTCGCTGACCGTCCTGTGCCAATACAACTGGCCGGGCAATTTCGACCAGCTCCGCAGCGTCGTGAAAAACCTGATGCTGGAAGCGGACGGACAAGAAGTCCACGAGCAGGCGGTCGTTGCCGCATTGGGACAAAAACGGGCGACAGTCGCCACCGAAATCGTCGGCGGTTTCAACTTCAATATGCCTTTGCGCGAACTGCGTGAAGAATTGGAGCGCCGCTATTTCGAGTACCACATCGCCCAAGAAGGGCAAAACATGAGCCGCGTCGCCCAAAAAGTCGGCCTGGAGCGCACGCACCTCTACCGCAAACTCAAACAATTAGGCATCAGCGTTTCCCGCCGCAGCGCAGCGGAAAAAGCAGAAGAGTAGGGCGGTAGTAGGATAAGAGGTCGTCTGAAAGCATACGGTACGCCGCGGTATGTTTTCAGACGACCTTGTTTGCCATCAACACGCCCGTTTTTGTCAAATAACCAACTCACTTTTGAGGCAATGTGCGACAACCATTCAAATATAGTGGATTAACTTTAAACCAGGACGGCGTTACCTCGCCTTAGCTCAAAGAGAACGATTCTCTAAGGTGTTGAAGCACCAAGTGAAT